>JAPOKD010000077.1 GCA_029977825.1 Planctomycetota bacterium
AGCTTATTGTACTGGGTGGTGTCAACGTAATGGGACTTTAAATTGTTCGGATAGTGTGATGTAAACCTCGTCGCTGCTGACATTTAGGGCAAAAGAACGTACTGCGTTGGGCCTGCACGATCCGCCTGATCCGGCCTTTTTTGCAACGGATGCACAATTGATCAACCCGGTCATAAACGCGGTGATAATTCTGATAACCACCCTCACCATTGAGTGCATTCCGGTAAGTTCCGTCGCTGAGAGTACTTCCCTCATGCTCAATTGCTTCCTGCAGAACGGCATGAGTCGCCGTCTGTATGCGTTTCCACTGCGGGCCGGTCAGGCAATCACAGTTGGTTCTTGGGTCGATTCCTGAGAGAAATAGAATTTCCGCTGCATAGAGGTTGCCAATGCCTGCAACCACGGACTGATCAAGCAACGCGACCTTGATCTCACGTCGGCTCGTTTTGAGCTTTTCTTTCAGTTCAGTATGCGTCACAAGTAGGGCATCAGGCCCCAACTTATCGTCGACCTTTACCTGAACCTCATCAGCCGAAAGCAGTCTTACCGTTCCCAAGCCGCGTCGATCCCAGAATAATAACTGCTCGTTCTGGCCGCCAGTCAAAGTCAAACGCAACCTCAGATGCTCTGGTCCTGGTGGATCAGCCAGCAACACCAACCCAGTCATTCTGGGCTCGATCACGATGACATCCTGATTACCCAAGTGAATCATCACCCGCTTACCACGTCGTCCTATATCTGTAATTTCTTGACCTCGAACGCGACGGTCAAAGGTGCGGATACTTGGCTCCAGCAAGATAGGCCTCAAGCGACATTCTGGTCGCTGTGCCTGGGTAATGAGACTGCCCACTACCGGCAATACTCCACGACGCATCGTTTCGACTTCTGGTAATTCAGGCAAAACAGGATCCACTGGCAGGATGATATTGATTGAATGAGCGACAAACCGATGCGTCCTCGGTTTGACGAATGATAGTCATTGTCAATTACAAAACTATCCAGACAACGTGAATAGCTCACGAATAAACATATCCCTCAAGACAATAGCGAGTATCACGTCGCACATCCGCATGATTCGTGCTGTGAAATGCTCGCCACCCTCCAAGACCAGCAAGCACTGCATCGAGAGCGTCTCCGCCAGAATCCTGCATGATTACGCGTCTACGATGACGAGACATATCGAGCCTGCAAGGAACTTCATGACAGGCAATACTGCTTGACACGCCGGCCTCGCTTGACGGTTCTTGATCCCCAGCGGCGTCCTTTCCAGCAAAGATCGTTGGCAAGTCATCGATACCACGCAATATTGCCAACCGATTCGCTCGCTGGGCTCGCGTCGGAGGCTTACCTCCAGATTGCTTGTACCGGGAGTGCGGCAGCTTCCAACGTTTCAAAAAACTCGACGGACAAGACTCGACAACAACCCGTCTTGCAGATGCCATGCGACAATACTGGAACGGTATTACAGCGGTCTCAGACAGCTTGGAAATGGGCGATAACACATCTCTCATCCCGTGAAAAGTTTGATAGATGATGCGGTAGTGATAACTATCAAACGGAGTGGAAGTTTCGACGTCTGTTTTCCGGCGAATTCGGCCATCCGATACGATCTGGCGGGCGGAGGCAGCGAGCTGCCTGCCGAAAAACGCTGCGGGATTCCCTGTTCCACCCCGTGGTTCAAAATCTTCAAGCATTGCCAATTGTGAGTTCCAACCCTCTCCTCCCAATTCAACGGGAAGGCCAAAAGGGAAATCCATTGCCCAAAGGGTTGCTTGACTGCTGGAAATCTGCTCAGCCAAAAAATGACAAACATCGGTTCGCTCATCTGAGCGAGCTAATTTCCCAAGAGACGCCAACTGGACCAGCTGAAGCGTTCCCGAGGACCAATCAGCCTCAAGTTCCGCCAGCCAGGCAGTTTTTCCGGATTTCCTTGCACCGCTGAAGTCCACGCCACAGACGCGCTGCAATCTTGGGGTTTTCATAGGCTTCCCAGCGGTCGCGTTGACGTCATCGTCAACAAAAGTGAGAATCGGGGTCGGTGAAGTCGGCACGTGTTCTGCGGTCCATTAAGCTCGTGGACGAGTCTGCTGACGACCGTTCAAGTTGTCCAGCCAGAGAATTGCTTCTATGAGTACCGTACCCAACACGTCGAGTGCCACCGCTTCTGTCCCTGACGCACGTGGCCGTTTTGGCGATTTTGGTGGCCGATTTGTGCCGGAGACGCTGACGCAGGCTCTGGATCAGCTTTCTGAAGAATATGACAAAGCAAAACTGGATCCAGAGTTCCAGCGTGAACTGAAGGTTCTTTTGAAGACATTTGTGGGCCGCCCCAGCCCCCTGTACTTCGCAAAACGGCTTACGGACGCAGTAGGTGGCGCGCAGATCTGGCTCAAACGCGAAGACGTGAACCACACTGGAGCGCACAAAATCAACAACACCGTCGGACAGGCTTTACTCACGCTCAGAATGGGAAAGACCCGTGTGATTGCGGAAACTGGAGCAGGTCAGCACGGCGTCGCCAGCGCAACGGCTTGTGCCCACTTCGGTCTCCCTTGCACCGTTTACATGGGTAGCGAGGACATCCGGCGACAAAAACCGAATGTCTTCAGCATGAAGTTGATGGGTGCACAAATCTGCCCTGTCGAGAGTGGGTCGAAAACGCTGCGTGATGCAGTCAATGAAGCGATGCGTGACTGGATGTCGTCTGTCGAAAAAACCCACTACATCATCGGCAGCGCGATCGGTCCCCACCCTTTCCCCATGATGGTTCGAGATTTTCAATCAGTCATCGGACGCGAAACACGTGAACAATGTCGCGATTCCTTTGGAAGATTGCCAGATTGTGTGGTCGCCTGCGTCGGTGGAGGCAGCAATGCAGCCGGAATGTTCTATCCATTTGTCGAGGACGAGGAAGTCAAGCTCGTTGGTGTGGAAGCGGGAGGACGGGGCAGTGATCCGGGTCAGCACGCTTCGCCATTATCTTTTGGCAACCCAGGAGTCCTGCATGGCAGTTACAGCTATGTGATGCAGGACGACGACGGGCAAACGTGTGACGTACATTCCATGAGCGCTGGACTGGACTACCCAGGCGTTGGCCCAGAGCATAGCTACTGGAAAGATACTGGACGCGTATCGTATTCGGACTGTGGCGATGCCGCTGCGATGGATGCATTTGACAAGCTGGCACGCACAGAAGGTATCATCGCAGCATTGGAAACAAGCCATGCAATAGCCAAAGCAATGGAGCTCGCCAAAGACATGCCAAGTGATTCACATTTGGTTGTATGCCTGTCGGGACGAGGTGATAAGGATGCGATGGAAATCGCAAGATTGCGCGGCGAAAACTGGTAATCCCTGTTACCCCAATTCTTGTGATTCCCCTCTCACCAGACGCGATCCGTGTTGCACTTGCCAAGTCGATGGAACAAACCGTTCACACAGGCAACTGAGTGGTATCACCGAACCGAGATGAAGAACAAATGACGAAACTGACCTGGCTTAGCCACGGTGGCTGGATGATCGACAGTGACGACCACCGACTGCTGATCGACCCCTTCCTCACCGACAACCCAGCAGCACTGACTTCTGCTGACCAACTGAAAAACATTGATCATATTCTGATTTCTCATGGACATTTTGACCATGTTGCAGATGCCGCATCGATTGCAAATGCAAACAACGCGACGGTTGTTGCAATTCATGAAATTGCTGAATGGTTCGCGAAAACCCAGGATGTTGAATCAATTGTTGGAATGAATATCGGGGGTCGGCTTGAATTGCCCTGGGGCACGGTGAAGATGACTCCGGCGTTACATAGCAGCCAGCTCCCAGATGGATCGTATGGTGGTGAACCTGCTGGCTTCCTTCTCACAATCGATGGGACCA
Source organism: Planctomycetota bacterium (assembly GCA_029977825.1). GTDB lineage: Bacteria > Planctomycetota > Planctomycetia > Pirellulales > Pirellulaceae > Rubripirellula. The sequence goes on from JAPOKD010000077.1 coordinate 3,886, forward strand.
GTATCTACTTTGCCTGCGACACAGCATTGTTCAGCGACATGAAACTTTACGCAGCCAACGTCGACATCGCGGTACTACCGATCGGCGATCTGTTTACGATGGGTATCGACGACAGCATTGCGGCAACCAAACTCATCAATGCCAAAAAGGTTTTGCCAGCTCATTATGGGACTTGGCCCCCCATTGCCCAGGATGCAAATCACTGGGCGGACCGGGTTCGAAATGAAACGGATGCCGAACCAGTAGTGCTTGAAGTCGGTGAGTCTATCGTTTTGTGAACCGTGATTTCCTCGACATTGCGGGTAGCCAACCTGACTGGCTTCGATCATCACGCCTGTTGACATTCAACGCAGTGTCAGCATTGCGTTTGGACTCATCCACGATGATACGTTGATCAAGTCAGAATGTCATGAATCACCTTCGCTTCTTCGACTCCCGTGAGTCGCATTTTCAAACCTTGGAATTTGACACTGAATTTTTCATGGTCAATGCCCAAAGAGTGAAGAACGGTGGCATGCAAATCCCTGACGTGAACAGGCTTTTCGGTGACTGAGAGCCCCAGATCATCTGTTGCTCCATAACTGACGCCGGGCTTCACTCCCCCACCTGCCATCCAGAGCGTATAAGCATCAATGAAGTGGTCACGACCACCGACCTTTTGATTTCGTGTCTCACCCATCGGAGTGCGGCCAAATTCTCCGGTCCAAATCACCAGTGTTTCATCTAACAGGCCGCGATCTTCCAAATCCTGAATCAGGGCAGCAGAAGCCTGATCAACTTGGCTGCAACACTTCTCAAGATCTTTACCAAGCGTCTGACCCGGCCCACCATGGTGATCCCAGTCTGTGTGATACAGTTGCACAAATCTGACGCCACGTTCCACCAGTCTCCGAGCCAACAGACAGTTATTCGCGTACGAAGCACCACCGACCTCAGCACCGTAGCGATCGAGGGTTTGCTGGGATTCGGCACCAATATCCATCAAGTCGGGCGCACTCGATTGCATCCTGTATGCCATCTCGTAGGCTGCAATCCGGGTTTCAATCTCACGGTCCCCTGTGGCCTGCAGCCGCTTGCGATTCAATTCTGCCACGGCATCATGAAAATCCCTACGCAAGTCACCACTAAAATCAGGCGGGCTTGTCAGGTTGACGATCGGATCACCTGTACTTCGGAATGGAACTCCTTGGTACTTGGAAGGCAAAAATCCACTCGACCAGAGTGCAGCACCTGCCCGCGGCCCTCGTGGCCCCGACTGCAGCACAACAAAACCTGGCAGATTTTGACACTCACTTCCTAATCCATAGGTTACCCACGACCCCATGCTAGGCCGGCCCGGTTGTGGATTCCCCGAGTTCATGAAAATTTTGGCGGGCCCATGATTAAACACATCCGTATTCATGCTATGAATGAAACATAACTTATCTGCAATCTTCTGGTGGTAGGGCAACAACTCGCTTATTTCGGTACCAGATTCGCCACAGCGTTTGAACTTTCTGGTACTCCCAAGCAGCTTTGCATCCTTACCAAGAAATGAGAATCGTTTTCCCTCAATGAACTTTTTTGGTGTCTCTTTACCATGTAGTTCATTAAGTTTTGGCTTATGAGAAAACAACTCCAACTGACTGGGACCACCAGCCATGAAGAGCAAGATCACATTCTTTGCTGTTGCGGGATGATGCAAGACACCGGCATGCCCCTGCGCAGTATCTGCCTGGGCACAGCTTCCATTCAGAAGGCTCGAAAGTGCGATACCGCCTAACCCGACGCCACAATCGCGGAACAGTTGACGTCGCGTAGCAAGCTGTGAAAACCTGTCTTCGTAACTCATCTTATTCTCTCGTAATGAATTCATCGAGATTCATCAGCACACGCGCCACAGCAACGATGGCCGAGTTCGACGCCTTTGCTTCCAAACCGGGCATGCGATTACTGAACTTTCTTTTCTGGTCGTGTAAGAACGTCTGCAAAAACTCAAGTTCCTGTGGAGTTGGATATCGACACAAAGCAAGGCGAAACATGTGTTTCAACTGCATTTGCTCGTCCTTTTCTTCTGACACAGCCCGAGCAGCGAGAGCCTCATTCAACTCGAACAAGCCTGGGTCGTTCGCGACCATCAATGATTGCAGAGGAGTATTCGATCGGCCCCGCCGCGTGCAGGTGACGTTAAACCTCGGAGCATCAAATGCAGTCAGCATAGGATGGGGAGAACTTCGATAGAAGAACGTATACATCGTTCGGCGAAATCGATCCGGCCCCTGACTTGTCGGCCAGTTTTTTTTCTTTTGTGTGAACGCATAAACGCCCGCAGGCTGAGGAGGATAAACGGATGGTCCACCAATCGTTGAAACCAATTTACCTGACGCTGAAAGTGCAAGATCCCTCACAATTTCCGCATCAACTCGCAATCGGTTCTGGCGTCCCATGAGGCGATTCAACGGATCTTCCCGCTCGAGGTCGTCGCGTGCATTCGAGGATTGTCTATAGGTAGCCGATGTGACGATTAAGCGATGTATTTGCTTCTGTGACCAACCACGATCAACAAACTCGGCTGCCAGCCAATCCAACAAGTCAGGATGGGAGGGCGTTGCCCCCTGAACTCCAAAATCCTCAACAGTCTCGACCAAGCCAACGCCAAAGAACTTCTCCCACATTCGATTGACAACCACACGAGGTGTCAGTGGGTTACCTTCATCAACCAGCCAGCGAGCCAAGTCGAGTCGATTTAACGGTTGCTCTGATTTGTGCCACTGATGAAGGTTACCAAGAACAGCAGGCTGCACTGATTCGGCGGGACGCAGGAAATCTCCTCGCGTTAACAGATGGGTAACCCGAGGCTTTTCAAGCTCTCGCATTACCATGGATTTGACGATCCCAGCTTCCAGCTTCCTTTTTTTTGCTTCCAAGTCTTTACGACGCAAAGGAATTAAATCCACTTGGGGGCGACGAGCGGAACTCGATAGCCGAAACCGTCCAAGGTTGTAAGGCTGACTGCCCTGATGGAATCGCATTCGCAAACGCAGGTCCGTGGTTTTCTCCAGAACAATCGGATCCACTAGCAAAAATTTTGCCCAATGCGCCACGTTACCTTTCTGATTCGTATTGATTGCCCAACCGCTCTCCAGGTCCTCATCTACGGCGAGCGACACGTCATATTGACTCTGCGAGTAGTCTGCGATCGCTACTGGCTCCAGTTGCAACTCATTTCCATCGGCATCGTCGAATTGCACATCCACCATGACAAAGTTGCCGTTACTGGCACGCCCAGGCCCGCCCTTGGGCAATGCCTCATGCGGCAACACATCGATTTGAAAAGCAGCTACCGTTCCTTTCTCCGCACGATAAATGACTTCGTAAGTTTCTTCGATTGGATTTGGACCACTTACCAACAACGACTGATCCTGCAGCGTTTCAAAACTGGCGTTTGATGCAGATTTGGCTTCGACCGGTTCAAGCACGGTCCATTCTTCAGGTTTTGCCGCGTCAATGACAGCACGTTCTTTTTCTTCAATCTTTAACGCAGCCAACTGACGGTCCAGATCCGCAATCTCCTCGGCATGGGGATTCCGGAAAGTCACCTCCGGACCACGGTTGTTCCTATCGGCAGTGTTGTTGAAAAAAGCGAAAAGGCTGTAGTAATCGCGTTGGCTGACAGGGTCGAATTTATGATTGTGACACTGAGCACAACCCACAGTCAGTGCCAGCCAGACCGTGCCGGTCGTGTTTGTCCTGTCAATGACAGACTCAACCCTGAATTGCTCGGCATCGGTGCCACCTTCTTCATTAATCAAGGTGTTCCGGTGGAATCCGGTTGCTGTCAGTTGCTCCTTTGTCGGATCGGGCAACAAATCGCCAGCCAATTGCACTACAGTAAATTCGTCAAATGGCATGTCGTCGTTGATCGCATCAATCACCCAATTGCGATAAGGCCACATCACCCGCGCATTGTCGAAGGTATAGCCATTCGAGTCAGCATACCTTGCCTGATCCAGCCAGTGGCGTCCCCAACGTTCTCCATAATGCTTGGACGTCAACAACTCATCAACGACTGTCTCATAGGCATTTTCTGAATCATCTGCCAGGAATGCATCTACTTGATCTGGTGTTGGCAATAAACCGATCAAGTCGATGTACAAACGCTTGATCAACACCGCCCGATGTGCTTGATCCGATGGCCTGAGCCCCTCGTCTTCGAGTCGCTTGAAAACGAACTGGTCAATCGGATTCACGCACCAAGACTGATCTGAAACACGAGGCAATGCTGATTTAACCACTGGCTCAAAAGCCCAGTGCTTCTGATACTCTGCACCAAGATTGATCCACTCTGAAAGAACATCTTTCTCTGCCTGACTCAACACACCGCTTTCTGGTGGAGGCATCATCTCATCGGGGTCCTGGGACTTCAGACGCTTCACTAATTCTGATGCCCCCGCATCCCCGGGCTTGATCACTCCCGCCCTGGTCACATCATCTTGAGAATCCAGACGCAAATCCGCCTTGCGGTGTTCATCATCAGGCCCATGACAGGCGAAGCAATGTTCTGCGAGTATGGGCCGCACATCTCGATTGTAAGAAACGCCGGTCGTCAAACTGGCGGCATCCTCTGCATGCACATGCATTCCAATCCCAAGCGTGAACAGCATCCAGCAAAAAAAAGGTAAAGAGGCTGCGTGATTCAACACCTTGCTATCCACAATTATCGGCTCGTGAACTTGATGACTGATCCCAGGAACATGCCCCAGAAAGCATCATTGATGCACAAGGGACGCATGCATGGCCAGCGAGAAAAACGTCGACAAACCATGATAGTCGCTGACCACTGTTGCCTGCCCCCGTTTTCACTTGCAAATGCACTTACTTCCAGCAGTTTCCGTATGCACTTCTCCCCGCTAACCATCCACGAAGAGTATAAATCAGTTCGCGTTACTTTACACGGCCAGCTTGAATGTTATTTCTTCTGGGAAGTCTTACATCGCTTACGCCCAAACTGGAGCATAAGGGTCAGTGACAGGTATGCCACCGGAAAAACGTGCCAACTGCAATGTCTTACGATAAACTTACGAGAGGGACATGTTTGGAAACCAGCTGTCCGTCGGAATGATCGTTTGTCCTCCGCCCAAACTACCCACCTGAAATCCCACAAAGAAGTCTGCTGCAAACATGTTCATGCCGTCCTGCCGAAGCATTCTCGCCTTGCTCTTAGTCTATTCTCTACCTGCTGTTGCTGATGAAGTGAGCGGTAACGGTAAATGGAAACTAAATCCACTTGCCTACAACAATCCTGATCTCGAGGTTGATTTGGGGGTTGGTTTATGGGCCTGGCCGTTGCCAATGGACTATGACGGTGACGGAGACATGGATCTGCTGGTAGCCTGCCCGGACAAGCCATCCAACGGTGTCTTCTTTTTCGAAAATGGAACACAGAATCCCAAAGAGCCCAAGCCAGTCTTCAAACCAGCGGTTCGACTTGGAAAAACGACTCACAATTTTCAGGTTAGCTTCATAAACGGTAAACCTCGCATCCTCAAACCTGGATACGAATTCCCACGAGATTCAGCTACGGGTCAATTTGATTTCTCAAACCCAGTCAAGATTTATCCCCGAACCAATGTTCATGATGGCGGCGTTCGCGCCAACATGTGGCGGTACGTCGATTACGACGGCGACGGCGATCAGGATTTAATCGTCGGCGTCGGTGACTGGTCAGATTATGGCTGGGACGCAGCTTTTGACCGAAAAGGTAATTGGAATAACGGCCCCCTTCACGGTTATATCTACCTGATTACTAACGAGGGGTCTGATAAAAAACCTGCCTACGCAGACGCACCAACGAAAATCACAGCAGGTGGAAGCGTGATCGATGTATATGGCTGGCCATCACCAAATTTTGCCGACTTTGACGGCGACGGTGATCTTGACCTGCTATGTGGCGAATTCCTCGATGGGTTCACCTATTTTCAAAACACGGGAAGCAGAACAAACCCTGAATATGCCGCCGGTCAGAGGCTGCAGAATCGTCAACGGATGCCTTTGACGATGGATCTGCAGATGATCACGCCAACTGCGATTGACTGGGACAGTGATGGTGACATCGACCTGATAACTGGTGACGAGGATGGGCGTGTTGCGTTGCTTGAGAACACAGGCAGATTCCTGTCAGGTGCTCCTCTGTTTGAAACACCATTCTATTTTCAACAGCAGGCTGATTCTCTCAAGTTCGGGGCGTTGGCGACTCCCTTCGCATTCGATTGGGACCAAGATGGTGATGAGGACATTCTGTGTGGAAATACAGCGGGTTATATCGGCATTTTCGAGAATCTTGGGCAGACAGATGCTGGTTCCCCGAAATGGTCCGCTCCGAGAAAGATCAAAGTCAGACCCGCCGGATCAGAACAGCCTGCGACATTCCGAGTGATGGCGGGGCCCAGCGGATCCATCCAAGGACCGTGTGAAGCCAAATGGGGTTACACCACACTTTCAGTCGCGGACTGGAATGGTGATCAACATCCTGACATCATCTACAATTCAATCTGGTCCCGTATCGGGCTTCTGATGGGAACGCAGAGTGGTTTGCGGATGGCCGAACCGACTCAAAACATTCCTGAAACGCCACCAAAGTGGTACTGGTGGAATCAGCCATCAAGTGCAGCACTCACACAGTGGCGAACTACACCAGTCGCCATTGACTTTGATGGTGACACGATCCTTGATCTGGTGGCTTTAGATCAGCAAGGTTTTCTCACCTTACGTTCTCGCGGAAAAGCACCTCAACGTATTTTTGTCGATGAAGACAACCGCCCGATTCAACTTAATCCCAAATCATGTGGCAGTTCTGGACGCATCAAACTGGCGGTCGTTGATTGGGATGGTGACGGACGACTGGATCTTCTCGTTAACTCGGAAAATGCAACCTGGTACCGCAATTGTGTTGATCGAAAAAACAAGGTCGTTTTAAAGAAAATTGGCAACCTCGCCCGTCGCAACGTTGCCGGACATACATCCAGTCCCGCCGTCTGCGATTTTGATAATGACCAAAAACCTGACCTCTTAGTCGGTTCAGAAAATGGACGGATCTACCACATCAAACACGATGATTGCATTACCTACGATCCCGAGGTGTTGATCGCCCGCGAACCAAAACCCCAAGCAGATCCCCGATTCCCGGGATTGGTGAAGGAGGAGTTCGTTTTTACCCAAGCCAAGTTTCCACAATGCCACGCTTCCACGATTTGCGAAACCAGCCGAGGGCTGGTGGTTGCCTGGTTCGGTGGCACTCGAGAAAAGGACAAAGACGTAGGAATCTGGACGTCGTATCACGACGGGAACCGCTGGAGCAGTCCCAAAGAGTGGGCAACGGGGATCCAGCACGAAAGTTTGCGTTATCCCTGCTGGAACCCAGTTCTGTTTCAAGCAGAAGATGGCGGCCCCACCTGCCTGTTTTTTAAAGTTGGCCCCGATCCACGTTCCTGGTGGGGCGAAATGATGTTCAGTTACGATCAGGGACGGACATTTCGTGACCGTCGTAGATTACCTGAGGGAATCGATGGTCCTGTACGCTGCAAGCCGATACTGCTAGCCAACAATACGCTGCTGTGTGGTTCATCCACGGAATATGACGGTTGGCGAGTGCATTTTGAAAAGGTTGGCCTCGAACAAGGAAAACCAACCGGCACGTGGAAACGCATAAGCCCAATCAATGAATCCAAACAATTCAATGCGATTCAGCCAACCTTCCTCCAGCATGCTGATGGCCGCATTCAAGTCCTCTGCAGGACAAAAGAGAGTGTTATCAGTACCAGTTTTTCGTCAGATCAGGGCGAAACGTGGTCACCGATGCAGGCGACCAACCTTCCCAATCCCAATTCTGGCATTGAGGTAGTTACGCTTCAGGATGGACGACACCTGATGATCTACAACCATCTTGGGTCTGGAAACACAGGCTGGGGGCGCCGGGGACTCTTGAATCTCGCAATTTCTACCGACGGTTTGCAATGGAAAAAAGTTGCAGTCCTGGAGCAGGAAGAAAAGCAGGAATTCAGTTACCCCGCCATCGTTCAAACCAAAGACGGCATGGTACACATGACTTATACGTGGAAGCGGCAACGCATCAAACATGTCGTAGTTGATCCAAGCCAATTGGAAACGGGTGAGGTCTTGAGTCTCGAGAACTGGCACGGCGAGAAGAGCAAGTGATTCCGCGCGATCCCAGCATGAAAACGCAAGGAGTCCGGATTTCTGTCCTCTGCATCTCCGTCTTTTTTGAAAATTCGCTGCCATCAAGTAAGAATGGATCATGCAAAATCCAATCACATCACGACCTCTTACAACGCAAGATTCTTGGTTTTCAACCGGCACAGCATGGACTCCAAATCTGATACTCGTTCCTGCATTGGGTATCGAAGCATGATTTTCCGACATCAATGGTGTTATCGATTCCTGGTTCCTATCGCATTGATGATGCTGGAATCGCTCAGTCAGGCAAACGTACTCGGCGATGAAACGGAACAAGTGGTCCCTGAGGAGATCCAAGTCCGAGCAGCGATCCAAATGGCCCTGCCATTACTTGAAGAATCATCCCGAGGTTCAGCACAACAACGCAAGTGCTTTACCTGTCATAGCCAAGCACTTCCGGTGATGGCCCTGAGTGAGGCAAGGTTACGGAATTTCGAAATTGACGCCAGCAATTACGAACGACAAATCAAGCACACCGTGGCGCATCTGCGAAAAGGGCAAGAGAATTACGCTAATGGAAAGGGGCAGGGTGGTGGTGTTGATACAGCTGGTTATGCCTTATGGACCCTGGAAGTCGGCCGGTACCCTGCTGACGAGATTGTTCATGCTGTCACACACTTCCTGCTGGCGTCACCAAGTGATTCTGATCACTGGCAATGCAGTAGCAATCGGCCACCATCTGAATCAAGCGATTTCACAACCACTTATCTCGCGATTCGCGCATTGAAATACTACAGCAACGAACAGCAGCAACTTGAAGCACAAGACAGGTACAAGTCCACCCTGAAATGGCTTCTCTCTGCCACACCAGAAACAACAGAGGATAAAGTCTTTCACCTGCGAACACTCTATTATCTCGATGCGCCCGCAGAATCGATAAAACGATATACCACAAGCTTGCTCAAGGGACAGCGAGATGACGGAGGTTGGAGTCAGACCAACGGAATGGAAAGTGACCCGTACGCGACCGCAACGGTTCTTGTAGGCCTCAGCCGAACCGGGCAGGCTGACTGCCAACAAGCGGCCTATACCAAGGGAATCTCCTACCTTCTGAAACACCAGACAGAGCTGGGATCATGGCATGTTAAGTCAAGAAGTAAACCGTTCCAGAAATACTTTGAAACGGGTTTTCCCCATGAGAAAGACCAGTTCATCTCGACTAGCGCCACGGCCTGGGCGACCCTTGCCTTGCTTCTGTCGCTGCCGCCAAGCGAATCCAGCGACGCATTAAGAACAAAAAATCAGAACTGATTCAACAAATACCGACTGGGAGCCGATCAACCTTCATCCGAGGTCGTTTTTTCCCGAACCAGCACATCGTCGCCATCAACTTTGACCTCAAAGCAGTCAACGCGTGTCTTGGGATTGTCCTCCCACGTTCCGTCACGGATACAAAAACGCCAGGCATGCCA
>JAPOKD010000978.1 GCA_029977825.1 Planctomycetota bacterium
CCGATCGTGACAAAAAGCAAGGCCTCACGATCATGAACAGGCTGTTTTGGCTTTGCCTTGGGAGAGATCATGAGTAGACAGAATTGAGATCCGATGGCACGGAACCATGATCCCAATCGTCTTCCCTTTCGATCTGGCAGAACAGTTCTGTGTTTCGTAATGGACCCGAAAACTACAGCTCGAGTGGCACTCTGATTAGGCAAATTGCAAACGAGGATCGTCCAAGCCAAGCCGCTTCATTTTCTTGTAGAGAGTTGTCCGATTGATATCCAACGCGTCAGCGGTTGCAGCTCGATTCCAATTATGGAGTCGCAGAGCCTGCAGGATAATTTCGCGCTCCGGGCCTTCAAGAGCTTCGCGAAGCGTCTTGCCGCTGATCTCATCGGGATGCGTTTGCACAGGCACAGCATTCGTCACAAGCCCCCCGAGATCCGAGCTACTACGTCCGCTGATTTCAGGTGGCAAATCATCCATTGTCAACGCTGTTTCACGCGATAGCAGGACGGCTCGCTCAACAACATTTTCCAGTTGCCGTACGTTTCCTGGCCACGAATAACTTTGCAAGGCTGACATCGCTGTGGAATCAAAACCATCAATTTGGCGACCACAAGTTTCGGACGCTTCGCGAAGAAAATGCTCGACCAGCAGTGGAATGTCACCTACTCGCTCTCGCAGTGAAGGCAACACGATGTTGACCACATTGATTCGATAGAACAGGTCCTGTCGAAAATCCCCTCCTGCGACAGATTTTGCGAGATCTTCGTTCGTTGCCAGAATCACTCTGGTATCGACGGACTCTGTAACGGTGCCCCCCAACGGTTCGAATTGAAATTCCTGCAAGACACGTAGAAGTTTCACTTGCATGGCAGGGGTTGCCGTGGCAATTTCATCGAGGAACAACGTGCCACCATCTGCAAGTTTGAATTTACCCGCTTTGTCCTGATTTGCGCCTGTGAACGCTCCCGAAACGTGTCCAAACAACTCGCTTTCCAGCAGCGTGTCAGGCAGGGCGCCGCAGGCAACCTCAACAAATGGTCCACCTCGTCTTGCACTCCGAGCGTGAATCGCTCTGGCAATCATACTCTTTCCGGTACCGTTTTCGCCCGTAATCAGGACTGAAGCCTTGGCATCGGCGACGCTATCGATGACATCAAATATTTTCAGCATGCGGTAATCATGGCTGAGAACATTCTCCAGCCCACTGCGGCGATCAAGCTGCTCTCGCAGTAATGCATTCTCTTTCGAGATTTCACTTTGGGTGACGGCTCGCTGGATCGCGAGTGTCAACTCATCGTCAATCAGCGGCTTGGTGAGCAGGTCAAAGGCTCCCGCTCGGACAGCTTGCACTGCAGTCTCTGGTGTAGCATATCCGGTAACCACCAACACCGAGGAATCTGGGAAATTCTGGCTTGTATATGCAATCAGTTCAAAACCATCTTCCGCTTCCAAACGGAGATCGGTAATCACCAGATCAAACGTTTCCTTCTGCAACGCGGCCTTCGCCTGACCAAGCGTGGAAGCCGTTTTCACTTCGTGAGACATCTCCCGCAGCCACTGAGCCATGGACTCAACCAGATGTTGATCATCATCAACTAATAGGATCGAAGCAGAATCAGGCATAGCAGGATGGTTCAAGGATTGGCAAGCATGTGCGGTTAACCACCCTTGAGATCGGGTAGTCAGCGCGAAATTTCATTCGTTACAAAACGAAACGAACGACGGCTTCGTCTACGAATGTCTAGGTCACGAAATCGCGATGGTCAACAAATCCCTTGCATTCCCGACTGTCCAGCGGGCGACACACCCCTAAATTGACAATAACCAGACCCCCACAAGAACGCGCAACCGCCTACCTGCAAAGGATTTAGCGACCCGTGGTCACTTGTCAAACCAGACCATATCTGGCAGACTCCCGCCTCGATGAGCAGCCTAGGTTGCTTAAAATCGTGTAAGCTGATGCGAGAGCATCACGCTTAGCACATGGGGTACCTGAAAGAACGCGTCACGTTTTTCCATCATTGGAATACGCCCTTTTTGCAACATCGCAATTGGTTGCTAACTCACCTGATGTCTCGTGGCTTCGATGCCACTTGCTTTAGGCAGAGTTGCAAAG
>JAPOKD010000821.1 GCA_029977825.1 Planctomycetota bacterium
AGGGCCGGAGCGCACCGAAATGCCGGAGGCCATCGCCTTGTCACTCAAGCTGATACCGAAACAGTAACATTCTCGTGGGCGAAGCCCGGGGGAACCGAAAACCAGCGGACGCTTGATTCAGCAGAACCATTGTCCATGGACCTTCGTCCGCAATTTCAGTCGACAACCACAGGTACCGCCATCGCAACAGTGCCCATTGGCGACGGTCAGGAGCTGACCTTCACAATCAAGGCTCAAACGAAAAATGGACATGAGGCGATGTCCTTTGATTTGAATCCACGGGGTTTGGGAATCATCGGCGGCGAAGTCAAACAGGTAGATACTGGCGAGAAACTCAGCCTCTCATTCGATCACGACGTGTTGATCGAATCTCTCGCAATTGTTGCAGGCCACGGTACCTGTGGCGGCTTCTATCGCAAATCAAATCAGGCCCCCATGGCGATCTATTGCATCGATGCGGACATCGATGAAAAAGACCAGTCAGGCATCCTCAGTGACATTGGTTTGCTTCCCGCAGGCGAGCAACTTGTTCTCGATAGTTCTCCCCACTTCGAGGTAGAATCCGCGGGACGTTGGCGACTCGCTGAGTTAAAAATCCGGCTTCTCAATAACGATGCACATTGACCAACGATGCACAATGACCGTTGGGTAATTTTCGTGGCACCTGAGAGGTCAGTCTTTTTTATCTGGAATCCGTTACGGGTGCCGGCAAGGACCGGTACAACCGTAGTTTCCAACGACGCATTTCCACTGACTGCTCGTCAAAACCTGTCGAAGACGTCTCAAGTCCCCGCTCATCAATCCCGTTCAAGACGCGTGCAGTTTCTGTTCGCACCGAGGTGGTGAAACGGTAAGCAAAAGGTTTTCCAGGATCCCTCGTCCATGGGCCAATCAACCCATATTCTTCCCCAAGATAATTTCGCACACTGAACCTTCGCATTTCCAGACGTTGATCACTTGCATGTGTTAGTGAAACCCCGTCAATTGCATCCGGATCGGTTAGCTCTACGTTCAGGAACGAGAGAATTGTAGGAAGCACATCAATATGTGAAGTAGGCTGGGCGATTACTCTGGCGGACTCACCGGGGCAATAAAGAACCGCTGGGGTCATATTCTGATAGCGTGACAAACGAACCCCGTGGCCTATCGTTCCGTCCTCCAAAAATGCTTCACCATGATCCCCAGTGGCGACTACAACGCGTTCGCGACTCAGCAGTGGCTCAATCAGTCGATCGACAGTGCGGGCACTGTTCCGATACCTGTTCCAGACCGCGTCACGGAGTTTCGCGGGATATGGAAATGGGAAGCGGCTATCCGCCGATGGCTGATCAATCTGATCTTTGGAATAACTTTGATAGGTCGCGTGAGTTGCGTACAGGTACACAATCGCCAGTCGCGGAGGACGTTCACCTGTTGTATTTATTGCGCTAGGATCAGATCCTAAAAATGCCTTTGCCATCTCCACTGCCCAACGATCGGTAGCAAGACCCTCGCGAGCCCTCACGTTGTATTCATCGAACAACTCAGGACGTATGAACCCGCCCATACGAAATGAATCCCAATCATTGGCACCAGCAAAGAACCCGACTTCATAACCAAGATGTTTGAAATAGCGATACAGTCCAGGGTCAAATCGCTGGGAGGTCCCGAACCAGACAGGCTCGAGCCCGGTAACCAGACTGAAAACCCCATGGTTGGTCGCATTGCCGCCAGAAAAGTGATACCGACAGTGGATGCCCTCTTCGGCCATGGCAGAAAGGTTTGGCATCACATCCTCGGCGACCAACTCGGCCCTGAGTGATTCAATCACAATGACGACGACATCAGGAAGCAGCTTGGGCTGCTGCGGGGGAATGACCGTCGAGATCCGCAGCCGGCGTTCACGTTCGTGGTAGCCTACCGAAACCCCTACGTCAGAAGACAAGGTCACCGCATCTCCTGCAACAGCATCGTTATAATGCTGCGGCACAATCCTGACATCTGGTCCCACCGATGGGCTGGTCAATATCCCGAAAGCATAAAATGGTTGCGCGGAACGATGCAGTTCCATCTCCTTTCTCAAGTCGTTTCTTTCACTCACAAAGGCGTACACACCGAAACACAAACCTAGTGTGTACACCGACGCCAAAACCCAACCAAACGGACGTTGCCCACGCTTGCGTACACCATGCCCGAGCCAGGTTCCTAGCCCCCAGACCATCGCTGGCGCGACTAGACAGAAAGCTATCACCCTCCCCAGTAGCCCGAACGAGCCCATCCCCATGAATGGAACGAGCCGAGAAAACTCGCTGTAACCACGTGCAAAACTGATGGTGAAAAGTCTCTGCCCAATCCAGTGAAAAAGCAGGCCATCAAGTAGCACTACTACAGGTAACGCGCAGATATACAGATTCACCATGCCCGAAACAACGTCGCTGAACCCGTTCCCGGCTCTGACTGCTCCGCAGCAGGCCACGATTAAAATCGCCGGGATTACCAGACAGAGCGTTTGACAGGCAATCAACAGAATCCACTTCAGCGCCATTCCGGCCCCATGAATGGCTGTCCCCGCTGGCTCGCCGTTCCATGCAACGAGAATTGCGACCGCTACCGGCGTAATCACCGCGGAAATGAGACCGATGCTCGCGGTCCTGAGTACTTTTCGCCGATCGAGTTTGTCCCAGATTGCAATGATTTTGCTTCCTTGATACCGATTGGGCAACTCGTCCTGCTTTTCAACACAGCAGCATCATGCCCCAGCCAGAGCCAACACCAAATGATTCAAGCAAGCCGCGCCTGTTTTTATTCGCAGGCAGTGGCTTCACTTTTAATCCATTGCTCCGTTGATCACTTGCTACTGACTTCTGCCGTTATGAGGGCTGTCGCCGAAACTCCCGAATCGCCAGATGTTTTTATAGTTAGTGTAGACTTGCGGGGACCTTCTGCGTCACTGGTGGCCGTGAACATCGGTTGCAAAATGTGTGTTTTCCTCGCCGCGCTGGACAACGGTACGTTGATATCCCAACCCTCGGCAGCCAGAGATTCAATGACGAACGGTTCTTGACCAAGAACCACAATTTTACCAGTGACTGCCTCACCCGGTTTGATTGTCCCAAGCGCGATAACGCCAGGTGAAATCCTGAGCGGTGCAGAAACTTCGCCGCTGACGCGTAAAGGAACGCGAGGCATCTCAGAATC
>JAPOKD010000781.1 GCA_029977825.1 Planctomycetota bacterium
ATCAGAACAGACGAGCCTGACTGAACTGTCTGACAATGCACCAGCACCAATTCAGAAGGCAGTACATTTAAAATCGGGTATCGAAATACCGGTACCCGATAGCAATCCACCGTCAATCAACACCCAGTTACCAGTTTGGTATCTATTCCATGCTAATGAACAAACCAAGCATTTACCTGATTGTACTGATCGTGATTGTCTGCTGCTGTGACAGGGTAAATGCAGATGAAAACAAATCGGAAAAACCCAACATCATATTTCTACTGGCTGATGATTTGGGCTGGACCGGCTTGAGTTGCTTCGGAAGCGATTTGTATGAAACGCCCAACCTGGATCGGCTTGCTGAAACTGGAATGAAGTTCACCAATGCCTATGCGGCGTGTACGGTCTGTTCCCCATCGCGTGCTTCGATCATGACCGGCATGTATCCAGCCAGAATACGACTAACAGATTTCATTGCGGGACAGAATCGGCCGTATGCCAAACTACGCATTCCAAACTGGACAACGGGTTTGAACCACTCTTACATGACCATTGCAGAAGCACTCCATGACGATGGTTACCAGACGGCACATGTGGGAAAATGGCACCTCCACCATGCAGGACGCGATACCAACGAATATGGACCCACCAAACATGGTTTTGATGTGGAAATCGCAAAACCGGAAGGGACACGCGGTTATCGACTGAAGGGCCGCGTGGACCCCAGCGGTACGTCGAGAGGTCAATACCTGACTGATTACCTCACTGACCAAGCATTAATGTTCATTGACGACGCCAAAGAGAGCCCGTTCTTTCTCTACTTTGCCTATCACGTGCCACACACACCAATAGACGGGCGTGATGACCTGGTTGCCAAGTATCGAAAAAAAGTTAGTGATGATGCAGTTCACAAGAACCCCGAATATGCAGCAATGGTCTCCAGCATGGACAGCAGTGTTGGACGCCTGCTGAAAAGATTGGAACAGCATGGCATTGCCAACAACACTCTGGTGATCTTTACTTCCGACAACGGTGGTTTGACACAACGCTACGGAAAGAATGATGGGTTCACTGATAATTTCCCACTACGGCGAGGAAAAGGTTCAGCCTATGAAGGAGGTGTTCGGGTGCCAACCATTATGCGATGGCCAGGCGTCACATCGCCGGGGACTCAGTGTCACACGCCGATCAGCACCATCGACTATTACCCAACACTCCTTGAAGTCACACAAAGCAACGGCAGCCAAATCCACAACCAAAACATCGATGGTCTGAGCCTGGTGCCACTGCTACGGAACCCTGCTACATCGCTGAATCGCAGCCTGTTCTGGCACTATCCCCATTACCACGCCGGGGGTGACAGTCCGTATGGAGCTATTCGCTCAGGACCATGGCGATTAATTGAATTTTTCGAAGACGACGCACTGGAACTGTACCGACTCGATCAGGATCCGGGCGAACAAAACAACATGGTTGAAACAAACCCAGCCACCGCTAAAGAACTGCTTCAAAAACTACGTTCATGGCGTAAACGTGTGGCAGCGCAAATGCCCACTCCCAATCCCGATCATGATCCGAAGCGGGCTCAGCAAGTGACTAAGAGACGCAAGTGATATAAACAGTAAAGGTGTTCAAGCTACGACGCCTGACTGACCTTGGCAAGCAAAATGTGAGCATACTTTGGACCACTACTGCCATCTGCCTGAGTGGATCGCGACAGCAAGGCGAACGTGTCTGGTCATTCCCGGAGACTCTGCACCCATGCCTGCTTGCTAATTAGCTTGAAACAGAGCAAGCGGTGGAATTTTCTGTTCCTCAATGCGAAGAGTGAGGTGGCCGCGCGGAGGTTGCACACCATGTCTTGGGTGATTGTATCTAAGGAAACTGATTGCCGCGATGGTCACTTTACCACTCTCAAATCCTGAGCGATCTGCATCGTAGATAAAGGCACCTCGCGGTTGTCCACCCTGTCGAATTCCAACACCCACCTGCGATTGATTCAAGAGTTTTCCATTGGCGTACAACGCGTACCCTTCGCCTGAATTCACATGTGCCGCGCCACCCAAGACAATGCGATACCGATGGCCGGACTTGAGCGGTGGAAGATCAAACGTACCACGAACCATCAATACTTCCCGTTGCCATAGCGATACAGGCTGCACGCCGCATCGACAGAACGATGTGGTACAGGTTTCAGAAAGTGGCACAAGTTGTCCATCCAACTGACCAAACGGTTGCTTACCGCGACTCCAGAACATTTGTCGCGCATCAAAGTCCGGAGCAAACCAATTCTCCATACCTGCTGGAAACGTGACCTTTCTAAAGCGGTTCCCTTTTTCGACGGACAAGGTTTCGGGTGGATCGTAGCTGTAATAATCCCACTCGATCTGATCCAAATCAGGGCCGAATTGATGCCAATCAAAATCCGTGATTCCGGCTGCCTGATAACAGTTTACCAACCCATACATCGATCCCCGAAGAAACTGATTTGGCCGAATAGGGCGAACACCAGCAGCCTCCGCCATCAATGCCTTGTTATTTCGTGGATCAGCGACATACGACGCTGCAATCCCATCGATCATGATCGGTAGCAGTGACCGCTGTTGCACTAACTTTTCGTCCTCTGAATCCTCCACTATTTGCGTGGTTGCACTCGTAGGCACGATCGGTAGCGAGGGTGGGTCAGCTTTGCCACCGAGCAAACCGACCATGGAACGACCCATCGCATCACCGATGAGCATGTACGTTTCCGCATTGCGGTTGTAATGGTAGTCCTGATTTTTTGGCGACTGATCTACTTCACGCCAGAACTTTCTTGTATCCACCGAGGCAACGTTACCTGCATACTCTGGGTGCTTTTCCGCATCACCGACGGCCATCTGTGCATTCAGGATCCTCACAAATTTCTCTGACATGTTGTTTCCGCCAAATCCAACCGTGGCAACGACGCAAGGCATTTTTGGCACGTTGAACTCTTTGCGTACATCATTGATCAGATTGACAAGATTCTGTTCATATCCCTGAATGAGTTCCTCACTGAAGCTGTCTTTGTGTCCTTGAAACCAGACAAATCCAGCGAGTTCATATCCGGCCCCTTCGTACCCGGGAATGATCGCATCAATGTTGGCGAGAGTCTTTCGCACACCCTCAACCATCAACTTGTATTCGAGTGACTCAAACTTGTTGTCAGGATCGGTACGACCACTGGAAGGTGGACGAAAGTCGAATCCCAATGCACGGTTACCCATGGCAGTCTTGATCAACAGAACCTGCTCATCATGATAAGTGCCTAGAACATGGCCAAAGCCAAGCTCTGGGCCAATCGATCTGCCATTCGAAGTTGCTGAAAGCGGTGA
>JAPOKD010000230.1 GCA_029977825.1 Planctomycetota bacterium
CCAGAAGTCAGTACACCGAATATCGATGCCCTCGCACATTCGTCCATCATTTGCACGCAGGGTTATACCAGCGGACACGTATGCTCGCCGACTCGCGCGGGGCTGATGACAGGCCGTTATCAGCAACGATTTGGAATTTATACAGCAGGGGAAGGTGGCTCTGGCGTTCCACTTGATGAAGTATTCATTCCCCAACGGCTGAAGCCCGCTGGTTATGTTTCTGGTGCCGTGGGTAAATGGCATCTCGGACTTACTGAAGAGTACCACGCCATGAATCGAGGGTTCGATGAGTTCTACGGTTTTATGGGCCGAGGTGCACATCCCTACTTTGACCACTCAGACATGGAACACCCCATTTATCGGGGACTTACACCCATCAAAGAAGAAGGCTACCTGACCACTCGGATCACTGAGGAAGCGGTCGACTTTATCAACCGTCACAAGGCCGAGCCATTCTTTCTTTATGTTGCATACAATGCAGTACATTCCCCACCTGAAGCCCCCGAAGCAGACATCAAGGAAATTAGCGGCGACGAAACTCGCGACATCCTGATGGCCATGATCAAACACCTTGATATGGGGGTGGGAGAGATTGTGGACTCGCTGAAGAAGAACAACATTTTTGATAACACTCTGCTGATCTTCCTCACCGACAATGGCGGATCAGCCGCCATGCACGCCAACAATGCACCACTTCGAGGCTTCAAGCAGATGGACTACGAAGGGGGAATTCACGTTCCCTTCATCGTGTCATGGCCAGCCCAACTCAAAGGTGGGAAAACTTGCGATGTACCGATGTGGTCGATCGATCTATTTGCCACGGCGCTCGACGCCTCTGGGCTCCCCATGCCCACAGACAAACCGCTGGACGGTAAAAGCATTTTGCCGGCGCTCAAAGGCGAAACCGATAAGCTCCATGACCAATTGTACTGGAGTTCGGCCGGTGCAAAGGGAAAGTGGGCGATTCGCTCGGGGAACTGGAAACTGGTCGCTGAGAAAGATCGCATGGAACTGTTCGATCTCGAGAAAGATATCAGTGAAACCACAGACATGAGTGGAAAATATCCAAAAGTCGTTTCCGAACTCACGAACAGATACAACACCTGGCTCGACGAAATGTCGACACCCTTAAGCAACCAGGGGAAACGTTGGGAACCTGATTCCGACTCCCCAGTCAAGAAAATGTCGAGAGAAGAAAAGAAGGCTGCGAGAGAAAAGAAGAGATCCGCAAGCGTTAAAGCACGCGGCACGAATTAGTGAATCCGAAATCCAGGATCATCAACATTGAACCGTTGACGTTGAGTGCCGACTGATATCCATCGGACGTTTCGATGATCTGAATAGACAAGAAAATCACCATGAAAACCTTCATCCCTGTTTCGATCTTCTGCCTTTGGGCAATGATTTCCACTGCTGTCGGCGAACAACGACCTAACATCATCATGTTTCTGATCGACGACCAGAATCCATCAAGCATCGCGGCATTCGGGGGCGATACCTACACCCCCAACCTTGATCGCATGGTGGAGGAAGGAATGAAGTTCACCCGCGCCTATGTCAGCAGCTCCGTATGTACTCCATCTCGATACAGCTTCATGACTGGTCGCTTTGCCGGAAAATCGCACAGCAAACTTTACGCCGAAGCGGTCGGCGGCAAAGAAAATCAGGGCCTTCCCAATTTCAATGTCGCGCTGGAACACGACAAAGCAAATGTAGGAAACGTTCTTCGTGAATCCGGTTACACCACCGGGTTTGTGGGGAAATTCCATCTCACATCGCCAGCTGATTTCCCGGAGTTCCATGCGGGCAAGAACCGATTGATCGACATCCCCAAAGATGCGAGTCCGGGACCAGAGACCACAGCAAAATTCCAACACAACGAACAGGTGATGCGTCGTTACCTCACAACGCTGGGCTTTTCCTGGGCAAAGAACGTCTACCCCGGAAACGTGAATTCACCCTATTCAATCCACAATCCTGAATGGACTACGTTGGCAGCGCTGGAATTCATCGAAGAGAACAAGGACCAGCCCTTTTACCTTCATCTTTGCAGCACCCTCCTCCACGGACCGGATAAGTCATGGCGTAAGTCCATGGATCACCCACTCATCACCGGAGCGGGGCAAGTTGAAAGTCTTCCCGAGGTCATGACACCTCGTGCTGAGATTCTCAAGACAATCACCGCAAAAGGTTTCGATCCCGAAAGCCATGTGGCAGGCGAAGCGTGGATCGATGATTCACTAGGAGCGATTTTTCGAAAGCTGAAGGAACTTGGCATCGATGACAATACACTGGTGATTTTCGCGCCAGATCACGGTCGTGATGGCAAAGCATCCGTCTTCTCACACGCAAGCTGTCAAGTACCAATGATCATGCGTTGGCCGAAAGGAATTGCTGCTGGGCAGGTGTGTGACGAACTTGTGCAGAACATCGACCTTGTCCCCACTTTCTTCGAACTGGGAAAAGCAAAAAAACCGGCCTCGTACCAGATCGATGGACAGAGTCTTACACCTCTGTTCAAAAATGGGACAGCCGATGCGTGGAGAAGTCACTTGTACCTGGAAATGGGAACCGCTCGGGCAACCGTCACCAAAGATTGGTCCTATATCGCTGTCCGCTACACGAAAGATCAGATCGCTGACATCAAAAAATCCACGCTACAAAATCTGCCCCGAGCCATGTCCTACATTGGGCGTCTTGGCATCGGAGTCAGAGGGGCGGATCGCCCCGGCTTCTTTGATGAAGACCAGCTTTACCACCTGAAAAGTGATCCGAAAGAAATGACCAACCTTGCTTATAACAAGGAGCAGGTTACTCGAGTCAAGGAAATGCGTGATCTCCTGCAACAAGACCTCGAATCCATCGGCCGCCCCTTCGGAGAGTTCATTCCCGGCGGGAACGCTGCCAAGCCCGGCCAGATCGACAAACAGATCCAGCTTGTGAAACAACTCGACATCAAGGGAAAAACAGTAACCGTGCCACGAGCCTTGTCGAAGGACGCTGCCCCTACCAAGAGACGCCGAAGGACGACAAGGCGAAGCGAAAAGTGATACGGGAACAGCCTATGAACCCATCGATGCAACGAGTCCCACAGTGATGACTTGGATCACGATGTTGGCAGCAAACAGGCCTGACCAAATCAACATCATTTGCTTAATTCCCCATTGGCCGCTCTTAATCCAACCAATGATAAATGCGCCTAAAGCGCAAAGCACGATACACAGGATGCCCATCAGCGGACTCTCTTCGCTCTTGAATGCCGCAACGACCACCATGATCCAGCAAACAAGAGAGCCAATACCACAGACCAAACCCAAAATACTAAGAATAGCCAACATTTGAATCATCCCTTCTCAAGTAGTCAAAAACCAATTACGGCAACATCCTCAATTGCCGCCAGGAAAAGCATATCTTTGCAGCCAGCCCAATAAAAGCTGAGAATCTCGCCAAGCAGCCAAGACACACAACAAAAAGAGAAAAAGCAGGAATCAGTTCATGAAATTTCTTTTCGCGATGTTGGTTTTGAACCTGCTCGCCGTTGCCTGGTGCACCTTGGTGTCTGCCAGAGAACAACCGAATTTTGTCATTGTGCTTGCAGACGATGTGGGCTGGGATGCCTTTGGCTGCACGGGAGCCCCTCATGCGCGGACACCCCATATCGATGAGTTAGCCCGAAAATCGGTAGTCATGGATCGCCTCTACACCAGCGTCTCTCAATGTGCCCCCCTGCGGGCCGAGTTCTATACAGGACTATTCCCGATGCACAATGGAGTTCTAGCTAATTCCAGAAAGGAAGAACGCAGCGGAATACTGAATATTGCTGACCATCTGAGCCCCATGGGATACCGGATTGGCCTAACAGGCAAGAGTCATTTCTGTCTTGGCCAACAGCAATTTGACAGGATCGACGGATTTACCGGGAACGCCAATGGTGATATCGCCGAGTACGACCTGAGTGGAGTGCGGACCTATATCCGCGAAGCTCAATCAGCTGGCTCACCATTCTGTGTTTTTATCTGTTCCGTCCATGCTCACCACCCTTGGACCGTTGGCGACGAGTCTCACTTCCCTCATGAACAGCTAAGAATCCCACCCCACTATGTGGACACTCCAGCAACCCGAAAAGCAATTGCCATACACGCGGCAGAAGTGGAGGAATTCGATCGGCAAGTAGGGGATGTAAGAGCCATGCTCAACGAATCGAAGCTGGAAAATGACACAATACTGATCGTCCTTAGTGAACAGGGTATCGCGATGCCACGCGGAAAGTGGTCACCCTACGACCATGGTTCACGCGCTGTTTGTATCGCACACTGGCCAGGGCACTTTGTTCCCAAAAAGACATCTGCTATCGCGATGTACTGTGACTTCGTACCAACCTTCATTGATTTGGCAGCTGGGCAGTCCCAAGTACCCCTCGACGGCAAATCCCTTAAATCGCTTTGGCTCGGTGAACGCGAAAAGCACCGCCAATCTGCCTTCATTTCCAACGTTCACCCTTTTTGGCAGAAGGCGATCGTAACAAAGCAATACAAACTGATCTGGACAGCATTTCCGAATGAAGATCACATCCATAGCAACTTCGGTTCTACCAAGTTTTTCGGCAAAGCATGGTCTGAATGGAAAGAGGTATCTGAGAAAAACAGGGACGTCGCAGCCAAAATAACACGCGTGCTACATCCGAAACGCTATGAACTCTACGACATCCAAAATGACCCCTATGAAGTTCATGACCTGGCCGAAAGTGGGCAGCATCAAAACGTCAAGCTAGGCCTTCTGACTGAGCTCAAACAGCTCATGGCTGATGCAGGCGAATCACTCGAACCCAAAAAACCGCTGGGGAAAGACAAGGAACGTAACAGGCGGCGAAAAAAACGCTAAGAACAAAACCGGCAATCAGGCTATTGTTGTACGCCACGTACCGCAATGACGCCAGAAAGCCAAACAATCAAACCAGTGGTTGGAAAACCAATCAGGGAAAGTCGCAGGTGCATTCACATTTTTCCAGCTTGCCCCACAAGCTGCGGAATTATTCCTTCAAGTCATGAAGAAATTTTTCGACTGATCAACCGCTGCGCAAGCAAGACTGCTTCACGACGCTGGCAGACGGGAACGCCGCGACATCACCATTCGTTCAGGGATCACTGATCACTCACCGCAGAGAGCTGTTGCTCGATGACTTTGGCGATAGCGTCACCAACCAAATTGGCTCCATCCGGCGAGAGATGAATGCCGTCAGCAGGACGAAGAACTTTGTCCGGTCCCGCATGGGTGATGACCCCATGAAGGTCGTTGACGACAACCCCAAAATGCTCGGCAACCTCGCGTGCCTTCCTGTTGTACCTTTGAACATCTACGTTGCGGCGCACGACCCGTCGATAAGTTTCCGAACGAGCCTGCCATTCCTCGTTCACCGGTGTCGTCAACGCAAAAACCACTTTCGCGTCACTGAGTGTTTTGATCTTTTTAAAAATCGCACTAAGGTTCTGCTCATACGTTTGAAGAGAATAACGCGTCTTACCCGTTTTGCGTTCGATGTACATGTCATGGAGTCCGGCATTGAGGTGAATCACACTGGGATGCCGGCCTTCCAGCCAACCCTCGAGATGCTCCAGCAAGAAAGCTGAATGCCGACAATTCTCTTTCGGGGCCCAAACGTTCGCTTTTCCTTTGAGTGTTTCGAGCACAGTCGCCTGATATCCGATGCGAATGGAA
Organism: Planctomycetota bacterium; assembly: GCA_029977825.1. Lineage (GTDB taxonomy): Bacteria > Planctomycetota > Planctomycetia > Pirellulales > Pirellulaceae > Rubripirellula. Next base: position 5,716 of record JAPOKD010000230.1, read on the forward strand.
TCACCGAGAAGAACGACCTCGGGAGGTTCTGCTGCAACCGACCCGATGAGAGGAAACAGAGAAAAGAGGAGGACCGACCAAACTTTCATGATCTACCGTCGGGATGCGTTGTTGTGTCCATGATACCGAGTACAGATAGTATAAAGAAATGAGTCTGGCAGTGGTCACTTGAGCAAGCCGCTCTGGTTTTCAAACAGACGCGATTTCCGTTAGTGCGTAAAACACCAACGACAGGTGCCGCATTAGCACCATGACGCGTGCGCGATGACACGTGCGCGATGACACGTGCGCAATGACACGACCTCGTGGGAGCATGACTACAAGGCCGGTTCCGAGTTTTCGCGTTTGACACCTCGATCTTTTTGCTCTTCAGCCATGCGTTTTAATGTCATACGGTCGATCTTCCCGGTCGCGTTCCTCGGAAGCTCGTCAAGGAACACAATCTCTTCGGGCGCTTTATAGCCCACCTCATTCCGGGAAAATTGGATCAATTCCGATGCGGTAGGAACGCTGGGCCCATCCTTGTGCAATTTGATATAGGCTCGCACGTTCTCACCATGGACGCGATCGTAGATTCCGACCACACCGACCATTTCCACCGCCGGATGTTTGACAATCGCCTGTTCCACATCCTGCGGAAAGATATTTGATGCGTCATGCACGATGATTTGCTTTCTACGACCGTGAAACCACAGGTAATCGTCTTGATCCGCGAACATCACGTCACCAGTGTCCAACCATCCCTCGACAATCGTCCTGGCTGTAGCCTCGGGATGCTGCCAGTAACCGGCCATCATTCCCGGGAACCGGACCCAGGCACGGCCCTCCAGACCACAGGGAAGTTCCTGCCCTGCTTCATTGCGAATTGAAAACTCATATCCCGGACAGGCCTTTCCTGGGGACCCTGGACGAAAAGAACAACCAATCGGCAGTGTCACCGCGTGACCAATTTCTGTCATGCCATACCCTTCTTCGATCGGACGGCCCACGAGTTGGGTGTATTCGTCTTCGAGATCTTCAGAGAGTTTATCGCCTCCTGCAAAGCAAACTCGCAGGGACTCAAAATCTTCGCGTACCGTATCATGATCGCGAACCAGAAGACTCAATGTAGCAGGGAGAATGAACATCACAGTCGGTCGTGCCAATCGCAGCAGTGGTAAAAGCTCATCGGGATGATTGCCTCGAGGGACGACGACTCGAGTCCCGTTCGCGAGCCCCGCGAGGCTAAAGATTGTGGCTGCCATGTGAGAAAACGAGGAACCTGGCATCACGACGTCGTCGGGCGTCAGTTGAAACGCCATGCCAACGCTGGCCAGAATCCAACCCAGCGTCTCACGAGTGTGCGTAACGCCCTTGGCAGACCCGGTGCTGCCGCTGGTAAACAAAATGCACGCGGGCGAATTCTGCGGGAGTACAGGGAACGTTGCCTTGGGATCACCTTTCTTTATCAACGCCGCGAACCCACAGTCGTCCCCGTCAGAGAATTCGACCCGGCCGTTGGGGAGGTTGCTCGCGAATTGGCACCTTGCAATATCTGGACGTCGTTCCTGATGGTGAACCAGAAGCGAAGCCCCACTCAACTGCAGCGCGTGGTCAATGTCCGATGGCGTGTATCGATAGTTCATCGGTACCGTGACCAGACCGGCTCGAAGACAAGCCAAATTGTGGATGACTTGAGCTGGCCGATTCGGCATGAGAGTGGCAACCCGGTTGCCCGGCATCAGTCCCAACCCAAGGTAGGCACTGGCTAAGCGTCTTGTCGCTTCCGCAAGCTCCTGCCAAGTCAAACAGCCCGTCTCGGCGGTTAATGCCGGATCGTCAGGATTCGTCTGAAGGCCACATTGAAGCAAGTGCTCCAGATCGACGGGAGCAGATAGTTCGGGTCCAGTGAGTGGCATGGATGCTGTAATCTCCGAAGAATCAACGCGTCAGTGCAGCCGTACCGCTTTCAGATCAGCGATCTAATAGCCCTGTGCCCTGCGGCCAGTCTATCTTGGACAAGCCTTCCATGTTACCGCCGTAAGTGGCAGATCAGTCTTTCGTTTCCTCGACGGCTGCGGGGCGACGGGCCTCGCTTTGGTTGCGTTGCACCAAGCAGAAACGGGCGGCGAGCAATCGGTCCGCTCTCTGCCCACGCGACGACCAGTAACAGACCGGCCCTCACCTGCAATCCCGTAGTGGTTCTGCTGGCGCGATTCCCAGTTCTCCGTTCTCAGTTCTCATGTCTCAGTTCTCAGTTCTCAGTTCTCAGTTCTCAGTTCTCAGTTCTCAGTTCTCAGTTCTCAGTTCTCAGTTCTCA
>JAPOKD010000484.1 GCA_029977825.1 Planctomycetota bacterium
GCCTTCAGTTATGGCTTTGAGGGCGAGAGTGACCGACTGCTGGGCCGTCACATCAAGGGACAGCGTGAACAGTACACGATTATCGGAAAAGTGGGACAACGATGGGATAACAATCGAAAGCGTGTCATCGACGCATCAAAACAATCACTCCTCAGGGATGCCGAGACTTCCCTACGCCGCATGAAACTGGACTTCTTCGATACACTCATGCTGCATAGCCCTGACCCTAATATCCCGCTGGAAGAATCGGCTGAGGCAATTTCCCAATTGCAAGAGCGAGGACTTTGCAACAAAACAGGGATCTGCAACGTCAAAAACGAGCAACTCGTGAAGTTCCAAAGCGTTCTCAAGTGTGATGCTATACAGTGCCCATTGAATTTAATGCAGCGAGAATCACTCTGTCACCTGATTCCACACTGCCAACAGTCTGACATAACCGTGTACACCTTCTGGACCCTTATGAAAGGCCTGCTCGCTGGTCAGATCAAACGCGACCATCAGTTTGCGGAAGGGGACAGCAGACCCGGTTATCCGATATTCCAAGGCAAGGCCCGTGAACGAGCACATCAGATCGTAGACGGATTGAGACGTCTGGGCGAGGACGCCAATAAAACAACCGCTCAGTTAGCAATAGGTTGGGTGCTGTCACAACCGGGAATAGAAATGGCGCTGGTGGGTGGGCACAAGCCCGATCAGATCCGCGAGACCGCGCTGGCCTGTCCCCTGTCAAAAGAATTGTGCGACGCAATCGAGCAACTGGTACTGAACGCTGGCAGCGGGTCCTCGTCAGATAGTTGATTCGACACTTACATCCAGCACGTTTTAAAACAGACAGGCATCGGGGTGATTCTTAGAGACCTTTCGAGAACAACAACGCGGCGGCATCCGATACAGCGGCTTTGCTCTTGCGATTGCTCATTTTCTTGACCACCTTCTTCATCTGCTTGGCATCGACCGCCGCATCAGTTCCTGGCAACATCGTTTCCAGCTTTGTCGCGAGATCTTTCTGTTTTGCTGCGGCAAACACTGGCTGCAAGAAGTGAATCGTGCCTGCAACATCCGGTGCGCCAGTGTCGCTGGCAGCCAAAAGAGACTGAACCCCAGACTGGAATGCCTTGTCGGCATCCCCTTTGATCAACCAATAGGCAGAGATCCGCCCCAAGAGCCAACTCTTTCGCACACTGGATCCCACGCCAGTTTTTAGTAGCGTCAAGTTCGCGCTGCCGGCGTCAGCAGCACCACCTGGGCAAGCGGCATTCAAGTAAGCCACATCAAAGTCCGGAAATTGCGATACCATTTCCTCACCGCTCAAACCATCAACGAGGTCCGACGACCGTGTTTCTGCTCCATCCACTTCGACATTAAAAAGCGAGTCAACGGTTTCTACTTCAACGGCCTCTGCCTCATCAGCATCTGCCAAAGGCTCATCGCTGCCACTCATGGCCTCAGCTTCAGCAGCGGCGAACTCTGCCCTCAACTTACGTTTGTCCAAAGCGGCAGCAACAGGAATTGAAATGATGCACAAGCAGATCAATGCGACCCAAAGCGAGAAGAAAAGCATGACGGCCAGAGGGGTTCAAGACGGAAGGTGGAGGTAGATTTCGAGCAGCTAAAACAATAGTTCAACAGCGAGTCAGACGCAATTTACGAATTCTAGCAGTTTTCACTTCGGGCTGATTGCACCGCAAACACGCGTTTTGCTCGGTGATTTGGCTATTTCAAGCGGAACGGCCCACCCGGACCCCGCCTACCAGACGGACCGTATCATCACCAGAATTGCCCAAACATATTCGCGTAACCTTCCAGCCCCGCCTGAGTAGCATTCAACTGCAGCGTGCATTCACCTGCGTCCTGGGTGGGTGCGAGCGGAAGCCCACGACCGCAGCCTGGTTACTGGAGACCGTGCCACCTGCTCCGCTGCCATGCTGCTGCCTCCGGTTGGAATCACCCGTGTACGCAACGACATTTCAAGTGTCGTCAATCCCGAGAGTCGGTCGCATTTCAGAGGGCAGCGTCTGATCGATCAAACGCTGTGCCGTGGGATTATTGTCTTGCAATTCGCTATACATGGTTTGAAACTCACGGCGGGATTCCGCAAACTCTTCCGTGCGATTCAGTTTATCCAGAACCTGACATCGTTGCGCGAGCGCCAAGACTTGATAAACCTGATCGACATTAGCTTCCTGCAACAAGTTGGCAAGCAAGACGTTTGCTTCACTTAGTCGGCCGTCACCGATAAAGAGCCGAGCCAATTGAAGAGTCGCCTTGGCATGGTATGCCGCGTTCGTGGCATTATCCTCCATGGGAAAGAACTCCATCACTGATCGCCACGCCGCTTCGTCATTTCGGTACATCGCCGTGATGTACTGTTTGTCAACGGAGTCCGCCTTGGTGACGACCTCAGGACTGAGGAGGTCATTGACGCTTTTGCGTGGCTTTGCACTGGCCAACCACCACACCATTCCCCCAAAGACAACCGGCAGCAGCACAGCGGCTACAATTGCCAAGCTGCGTCTTTTTAAACCCTTTCGCGTTCGATCAGTTGCACGCTGAAGCCGAATGGTTGCTGCTGCCGTACCAACTCCGAGCCCCCCAAAACTGGAGACAGCTGCTTCATTACGAATCGCATCGAGCAAGTCACTGGGAGACTGAAAACGATCCTGTGGCAATTTACTCATCAGGTGACTGATAACTGCGATCAGCCATTCCGGCAGATCGGGCTCTCCATCTGAATTATAACGCCCGCGATTGCGATCCAGTGGTATCGGCGTCTCGTGCAGATGCATTAACGCCAACGCCAACGAATCCTCTGCTTCAAACGGTGGCCTTCCGGCCAGCAGGTGATAAGCGGTAACCCCCAGAGAATAAAGGTCACTGCGAGTATCAACCGTCTTTCCCTGCACTTGCTCAGGGCTCATGTAACGCGGCGTCCCCATCGTCAGTCCTACCTGAGTCAAGTTCGACTGGGTGGCATCAACATCAGTACCTATTCTTGCCAACCCGAAGTCAGCAACTTTGATGATTCCTCTGACATTCCGCATGACGTTTTCCGGCTTGATGTCGCGATGCGTGATCCCAGCTTCGGCGGCGACTTCAAGTGCCGATGCCACACCGACAAGGACTTCAATCGCCTCTTCGGTACCGATCACACCATTTCGATCAAGCGTTTGACGCAGGTTCTCTCCATCAATCAGTTCCTGTGCGATGTAGTGGACAGAGTCGACATTACCGACTTCATACACCTGCACGATGTTCGGATGATTCAGTTTGGCAGCTGCACGAGCCTCTCGACGAAACCGATGAATGTAGTCATTGTCGCGTGCCAAGTCCGGACGCAGCACCTTGAGTGCAACCTCGCGACCAAGCGAAAGCTGCCTCGCAGCATAAACATCAGCCATTCCGCCACGCCCAAGTTTTCTGAGCAACTGGTAATCACCCAGGCGGCTACCTACCAGACTTGGGGATGCGACTTCGCGTGTATTACCCGCCGGCAGAGGACTCGTATCCTGAATTCCTGTCTCGCTACCTCCGCTTTCTCCCACGGGACCAACGCGTTCCGGAAGGTTTGCATCACCGGTCATGGCATCCCCGTTTGACGGCTCGACATCATCGCTATTCACTGGTCGAAATTCCTTTTGCCTTGCGTGGTTGCGGCAACTCAAGTGGTACGATTGCCCGATTCAACTTGCCGGACTGAAATCCTTCCAGATCAAGTGTGACAAAATTGAAACCAAGCCGCTGGAACTGACTTAGAAGCTGGCCCTCGCAATCCAACTGCAGCACTGATTCTAACAGGTTTCGCGGTACCTCAATGCGTGCCAGTCCGTCGGGGTGCAACCTCACGCGACACTCTGAAATCCCGCAATTTCGAAGCCACACCTCTGCCTGCTCGATCTGCTGCAGCCTTTTGCTGGTGACTTCCACTCCATAAGCAATTCTGCTCGCAAGGCAGGGCGCGGCGGGGAGATCATGATTTGACAACCCGAAGTAGCGTGCCAGATCGCGCACCTTTGACTTGCCGAATTCCAGCGATGCCAGCGGCGCTACCACCCGCCGCCTATTTCCAGCCGTGATCCCCGGCCGATGATCACCCAGGTCATCATGATTGGTCCCAGAGACGACTGTCACGTCCTGCTCGTGGTCATCAACAACCTTGCTGATCAAATCCGATATAGATGCGTAGAGCGTATCTTTGCAGTAGAAGCAGCGGTTCGAATCATTTCGCTGATAAGCGAAATTTTCGACCTCCTTCGTCTGCACCACATGGTGGGGAATTCCAATCTCGGCTGCCACCGCAACAGCAGTTTCGAGCTGCCAAGCCGGTACGCTGGGTGACTGCGCCGTGACCGCACAGACAAAATCGAGTCCCGCCCTTTGACAGGCCGCCGCAACCACACTGCTATCGACTCCACCGGAAAATGCGACCACAACTCGTCGATAGCCACGTAGCATCGAAATCAGGGATTCCGCGTTTTGCTCAATCGATTGATGCACGTCCGCACGTCTTGTGGGCAGGCGAGGATGAAATCAGGGGGTTTGCACCCTTACAAAGAAGCCGGCATCCAGACTCCGATCTTCTGCGTCTTTCAATTGTGACCTGCCGGCCTCGATAATTAAACGGGACGAACCCTGAAACGGTTTCAGAAACTCAGTTTGACGTAAAAACTGCAGAATCTCCTGCTGCCCAACCTCAGGTGAATGGCCTGTCACCAACAGCCGAAACGAGTTCTGGTCGAGCAATTTCAGACAGTCTTCGAGCAACGGCCACAAATCGCGTTCCAGACGCCATGCCTTGCCTTTGGGTGAATGTCCGTAAGCGGGAGGATCCATCAAGATGGTTTGATACTTCCGCTGACGCCGCACCTCCCTCGCTGCAAACTTAGCAGCATCATCCACGAGGTAGCGGATCGTGGCGTCGCCGAGACTGTTTTTTTCCGCAGCCAGCCGCGCCGCTTGAACGTTGGGCTTGGCAGCATCAACATGAGCCACCGAGTACCCAGCGCGGGCCAATGCAACTGTACTTGCAC
>JAPOKD010000773.1 GCA_029977825.1 Planctomycetota bacterium
AACTGCCATGGGGTCACCGGAAATGGTAGAGGTAGAGATGCCTCAGCGCAAATGCCATATCCACGCGACTACCGGATGGGAATATTCAAGTTCAAGTCCACCCCAAGAGGAGAAAAACCGACCAAGGCTGACTTGGCTCGGCTAATTCGTGATGGTATCGCGGGCACGAATATGTTGCCGGTAGAAAAGCTTCTGGAAACCGAAAACTTCCGCCGCAAACAGGAAAATGAGCCGGCGTTACTCATCAGTAAGATAACCGAAACCGACATTGAAGCTCTGGTTGATTACGTCATGTACCTGTCGCTCAGAGGAGAACATGAACGTCAGCAGGTAGACGTGGGAATTCTCGAGCAGATACTCGAGGGTGGCGACCGACTCATCAACTCAGACTTTGGGAGTCGAGTCGTGTCTGAAGAAAACTTCCGGACAACACTGGAGGAGAATGCAGACAAAGACACCGAAGCCTTGTCAGAAGAAATGCAAGCAGACCTGGATTTGTATGAGACGTTTCAGGAAGAATGGGAATACGCAGAAGAGTATGCCGCAGAAATTGCCGAGGCTTGGCTTGATGGACCGGATGAGGTTCTTCAGGTTCCAGATCCACCGGAGAACTTTCCTCTGGCAGAAGACGCGGCTGATGTTGCCAGACTCAGCAGCGGTGAGACAGCCTCAGAATTCGCAGCATCCATCAAACGGGGACAAGAGCTTTTCGTCGGAAAGATTGCCTCCTGCAGCAAGTGTCATGGAGAGAAAGGGCTTGGCAACGGCCAAACCACTGACTACGACGATTGGACAAAAGACTGGACAACGCGGGTCGATTTGAAACCGGAAAATCGCGAAGATTTGATTCCGCTGATGGCACGGGGTGCTCTCCCACCAGTGAACATTATTCCAAGGAATTTTGCCGAAGGTGTGTTTCGCGGTGGTTCCTCGTCCAAGGATCTGTACCGCCGAATTACTCAGGGGATCGACGGGACACCCATGCCTGCCGCTACCTTTGTAGAAGGCCAATTTGACCCGAAGGACGTCTGGCATCTGATCAATTTCATCAGATCCCTAGAAACAGCGGGTTCATCTTCAGAGTCCCCCACGGCCGAGAAATCCGCTGAGGTGCCCGCCGAGACCTCCTGAGCAGGTGCTCGAAGCTGCTCAAAACGAGGTCACTACGAAGTTTCCTTCTGATTCGGTACCCTAGCCATCGCGGCGAGTGTCACTTCGCTGATTCGCCGCCCACGAACCCCGGCCCCTAAGGCAGACAGGGCAGGGCGTCCGTAAACATTTGCCGCCAACAGCGGGCGACCCAGGAGTGATTGAAATGAGTGAAGCAAGCGATAAACGGGAATCAAAAAACTTCATTGAACAAGCCATTGATGCAGACCTGACTTCTGGTCGCTTTGCAAACGTTCAAACCCGGTTTCCTCCAGAACCAAACGGATACCTTCATATTGGGCACGCGAAGAGCATCTGCCTCAATTTCGGGCTTGCCAAAAAACATGGGGGCACATGCAACTTACGATTCGATGACACCAACCCTGCCAAAGAGGAAACTGAATACGTCGATTCCATCATGGAAGATATTCGCTGGCTGGGATTTGAATGGGACAGTCTGCACTTTGCCAGTGACTACTTCGAACAACTTTATACATGGGCAGAAAAACTCATTGAGTCAGGTGACGCCTATGTTTGCGACCTATCAAGCGAAGAAACTCGTGAGTATCGCGGGACCCTGACCTCGCCTGGAAAAAACAGCCCGTTCCGGGACCGAAGTCCTGCTGAAAATCTCGACTTTTTTCGTCGCATGCGTGGCGGAGAATTCGAAGATGGCAGCAAGTCTTTGCGTGCCAAGATTGACATGACCGCGCCCAATATCAATTTGCGCGACCCTGTGATGTATCGCATTCTACGTGCGACACACCATCGTACGGGCGATGACTGGTGCATCTACCCAACTTATGACTGGACACACGGACAAAGTGATTCAATCGAAGGAATAACCTTCTCAATATGCACTCTTGAATTTGAAAACCACCGTCCCCTTTATGACTGGTTCTGCGAAAAGCTTGGCATTCACCATCCGCGACAGATTGAATTTGCAAAACTGAAACTCAGCACACTGATGATCGGCAAGCGTTTCATGCTGAAGTTGGTAAAGGAAGGTTACGTTGATGGTTGGGATGACCCACGCATGCCGACTCTCTCGGGCTATCGCCGCCGTGGATACACTCCCGAATCAATCCGCAACTTCTGCTCGGATGTTGGCGTTGCCAAGTTCAACAGCACGATCGACATCATCCGGCTAGAAAGCTCTGTGCGTGAACACCTCAACCGTGTCGCCCCGCGACGGATGGCTGTGCTTGACCCTGTCAAGTTGACCATCACTAACTGGCCCGATGGTCATGTTGTAGTCAATGAAGCGGTGAACAACCCGGGAGAGCCCAGCGAGGGGAACCGTGAGATCCCCATGTCGGGCAACCTTCTCATTGAACGCGAGGATTTCCGTGAAGAGGCACCGCGAAAATTTTTCCGCCTTAAGAAAGGTGGAGCAGTTCGATTGCGGGCCGGTTTCATTGTCGACTGCCACGATGTGGTAAAGGACGATGACGGAAACGTCATCGAAATTCTCTGCACATATGACCCGGAAACCAAAAGCGGTTCTGACACATCTGGTCGCAAGGTTAAAGGCACAATCCATTGGGTAAGCGCGGACCATGCGGATGAATTTGAAGTGCGACTTTACGATCGGCTTTTCACCTGCGAGAACCCTGCAGCTCCAGAGGAAGGGAAAACATTCCTTGACTATCTGAATAGTGAATCGCTCAAGGTAATCACCGGGTATGGCGAACCCTGCCTCCGCGAGCATGCCGTCGGTGATCGAGTCCAGTTTGAACGACTGGGCTACTTTGTTGTCGACAAGGACAGTGAACCGGGCGGGAAACAGGTCTTCAATCGCATCGTTACTCTCCGTGACACATGGGGAAAAATGGAAGCCAAAGGAAAAGCTGACTGACGCAGCGAGGCGCAGCCTGAGCAGTTGGACTCGAATCAAGAATACGATTCACGTTCCTCGAATCATTTGACGTCGGGGGGGATTTCAAGTCCACAAGTCACGAAGAGCCTTTTCGCTTTGTTCTCAGTCTCTCCAAGCTGGTCGAGGCGTTTCTGGTTGATCATTTGCAGAACATTTCGAGCTGCAGCATCGTCCAGCATCGCGTTTGCCCTTCCATACGCAACCTGAATCCCACGCCACCCAAGCGCTTCCATCGGTCGCTGCAACTGCTCCAACAATTCGATCAAAACACTGATTTTCCTCACATCACGTTGGGCATTGCTGGCCATGTCATTACCGAGACTGATGGTCTTCTCAATTAAGTCAGCCC
>JAPOKD010000216.1 GCA_029977825.1 Planctomycetota bacterium
GTTTCTCCAGCTTCCTCCACGCCCACCTTTGGATCAAAGGTATCCAGATGCGTCATCGCACCGTCCATGAACAGATAGATGATGTGCTTTGCCTTTCCAATGACCGGAGCGGCTTGCACTTCACCAAACAGACTTTGTGATGCAACAGATCCAGCGAAGGACACACCAAGCGTCTGCTTGGCAATCGTCTTCATGAAATCACGGCGTTGTTCAGGAGCAAATTCAGGTCGGGACATTTGTATCTCCGGGGCAGGTATCGCCCAAATCTTTGGGTTCTACCTGTCAGGTAATTGATGTTGAGTCGTAATCAGAATCGGAGTCGTCACAACCGATTCGTTGTGTGAAATTTTTCAAATTTGTCCGTCGTTCGCCGCAGCGTCGACGACCTACGATGTACTGGTATTTACTGAATGAACAGAAATTCTCGTGTATTCAACAGCCCCCAAGCAATATTACCGAGTGCCTTGCCGTCACTTTCAGTTCTGGAAAACTCACTTGCCGCGGCACGCCGGTCAGCGGCGTTTGGCTTTCGGGCTAGAACACTCATGAAGACTGCATCCCGCCGATCTCCCGTGTCATCAAGTGCAACGAGATTATCGTAAAGGGCTGACCCAAATTCCGTCATCACATGTGTAATGGGTCCATTGAACATCGCAAGAATCTGGGGAACCGTTGCATCCTGCTGTCCGCCATTGATGGTTTCGCGATCTCCCTGTCCAAACTGCCTCAGAAAGTGATCTGCGGGTACAGGTGATGGCAACTCACTCGCACGACAAAGAATGTTGCCCTGATACGCGTGTTGGTTCAGCGATCGCTTGTACGGATTCATGAAAAAGGTTTTTGCAAACTGTTCAGACTTACCCTTTACACTGCTGTAGGTCGCGGTGCCAAAATTCAAATTAAGAACAGGAGCCATCTCTGCAGCGGTCGGTCGCTGGAATGGCCATGGGTTATGCACGGCTAAAGTCAGTAGCGAATCCCAAACTTGCTCGGCAGTCATTCGACGCAGTGTGGGGCCGGGAAAATAATAGGGTTCTCCCGACGTGACCTCATAGTCCGTCGACTCACGCTGATAAGTTCGACTGTACAGAATCGTCCTGATGAACTCTTTCAAATCGTAGTTATTCCGCACCATCAGACTGCTGAGATATTCGAGCAATGGCTCGTTCATGCAGGGGTGTTCATCGCGAAAATCATCAATGGGCTCCACCAATCCAACACCCATGAATCGCTTCCACAAACGATTGGCAATGGTCTTGCTGAATTGTGGGTTGTCATCGCTGGTGACCCAAGCAGCGAATTGTTCCCGTGGTGATCCGTTACGAGCTTTGGTGGGAACCTCGCCCCACAAAACAGCAGGCTTCACCACTTCCTTTGGTTTCGCATCCTCATAGGCATAATCATGAGGCAAACGCATCACGGCGTTCTTTGCTTCACTTACACTGTAAGTATTTGCTCGGGCAATTCTCTGAAACTCACCAGGTACACGACCTTTGTCATGCTTTGTTCGCGCCTCGTTGATCAGCAAATTTGCAGGATTCTGTTTTGTAAAACCCGGTGAACCACGCTGAATCCGAGTACGAACGCCGTTAGTGTACGCGGCAAGTTCATAGAATTGATACTGCGTCCACTGATCAAAGGGGTGATCATGACACTGTGCGCAGCCGATTTGAGTTCCCAGTAACACCCGGACCGTGTTGTCGACATATGGCAACGGCATACCATCATCGCGCAATTGAAAGCCAACTGCAGGGTTCTCCCAGGTCTTACCGTCAGCAGTGAGCATTTCATAAACCCACTGGTTGTACTTTTTGTTGATGCGAATCGAATCTTTCACGTAGCCCAGGTACGGATCAGCCACGATGTTCGCCTGAGGGCGTTCAACAAGTCGTAAGACATCAGCCCAAAAATTGTACATATTGCTGACGTAATCAGGGCTTCCCAAGAGCTTGTCGATCAGGTCTTCCCGCCGCGTTTCAGAGCTGGAACCCAAAAAATCGGTCGCTTCCTTCAAAGTTGGAATACGTCCCGCCACATCGAGATAGATGCGGCGGAGGAAAATTTCATCACTGGCTAATTCATTTGGTTGCTGACCCTCGTCGAGCAACTTCATTTCGACCAGACTGTCCAGCTCACCCGCTGCACGTTGCACACCACGGCGGCTACTGGGATTGACGGGCACCACACTCATGGCCACCGGACCGCGTTTCCGCACACTCTCCGGCAACTTGCTCTTGGGTTTCGCTGGCGGTTTCTTACCCTTGCGTGCCTGAGCGTGAGCGGGCACGCAAAGCACCGTACAGAAGCCAACAACCAACAGATACCCGACCACGGTGGGCAGTTTCAGTCGCAAGAACGTCATTCAATACTCCAGAGAGCTGGCAACCCAGCCAGACTTACGAGAAGGGGAGTGCGGATGGTGTGGCACACAACAGACGAACCACAACAATATCATAGTCGATCTTAATGCGTGCCGATGGCCAAACCGCTGACTCACCGTTATCAACGCATGAACCTGCTGTTTGTACCCATGCACAATCCTGAAAATCGCGCTCACCTGCGACCGAGAAAGCTACACCCCGAGCGTCTGCAGATGGGCACAAATGCGATCGCTGCGGTCACATTTCCGCCAGCTTTGATCCACAACACGAGCAAAAAATTTCCTTAAATTTCAGATTCTGCGGGAAAAATCCGGAATTCATACCCAACCCCCAGCTCAGCAAGCCAACACTTGGCAGCTAGCCAATTATTTTTTCAAAGCAAAGCCTATTGGATAGCAAATACCTTTGCCCTCACCCACCGTTTTCGCAGTTTTGGAAAAGCTGAAAAAGCCAACCCTCGCTTGGGCGTTTGTCCCGTCATGGGAGGTGACATTTTGGGCCTACTTTCACAGCAATGCAAAATCCCCACATCACTTGTCGATGCGACTCGAATGCTTGATCATGTAACCATGTCCGAAAAGCTATAAATGCCCTTGCAACTCGCGCGGTGCCCAAACAGCTAAATCACAAGTCCTCTGATTTGGAATCGTGGCTCGCCCGATGCCTCATTGACCTCCTTGTCGCCATCCGCCCCAGATCGCTGTCGTGCTGGCTACTGCGTTCCAGACTTCTGGTTCGTCACACCATGACGGGCAATACGATCAAAGTAATCCCATGCAAAACAACTTCAAACAGCCCTTTGATCTCACAGGACATTGTGCCCTCATCACCGGTGGAAGTCAGGGTGTGGGTGCTGCAATTGCCTTGGCACTTGCCAAAGCAGGCTCGGACGTTGTGCTGGTAGGACTTCAGGATGACGAGACGGCTCAACAAACACTGACCGCTTGCCGCAACCATGGAGTAAATTCAGATCTGATACTAGCAGACCTCTCCGGACCACCCGACAGCTACTTGCCCGGGTTACTGGAAAATGTAAATCAGATTGCTCCGAAGTTTGACTTATTGGTCAATAACGTGGGGACCTACATCGACAAGCCCTACTTCGAAATGGATTATGAGACTTACCAGAAGACGATGCATCTGAATGTAACATCAGGTTACTTTCTCACTCAGGCAATTTCCCGTCGATGGGTTGAAGATGATATCCGAGGGCGCATTCTGTTTACAGGTTCGATCAATGGCATTCTGTCGGAACCAGACCACACTGCCTACGACACCAGTAAGGGTGCGGTTGCAGCAATGGTTCGATCACTTTGCGTCACTCTGGCCCCCATGGGAATCCGAGTCAACGCAATGGCTCCAGGATTAGTCCGCACTCCACTGACCAAGGTCCTCGACGAAAACCAACAACTTGATGCATGGATGAAGCTTCACACACCCAATGGTCAAGTTCCAAATGCGGACGTGTGTGGTGGAGCCGCTGTCTTTCTGCTATCTGACGCTGCAGTACATGTTCAGGGCCAGACGTTGCTGGTCGATGGTGGTATGAGTGTTTGGCAGCAACCTGATCCACCGTGTGATTGGTCAGCTTGACCTGATCCACGACTGGCAAGAAAACAGTTCTGACTTCTGATCATCACTCCACTGATGACAGCACCACTCGAAGAGGGACGAGTCTGCATTAATTAGGTTTTAGCCCGGCTATCGGCATAGCCACTCGATACAGCCCGGTTCTCGCTGTGACGTACATTGTTTTCCGATCTGCACCACCAAACGTCACATTTGCTGGTTGCTGAGGAAATGCAACCAAACCGAGATGCTTTCCCGCCTGAGAAAAAATCTCAACGCCAAGATTGGTGGTAATATAGAGATTCCCTTCAACATCAACGGCCATCCCATCGCCTCCCGTATTGTCCTTTCCCGGCGGTTGCTTGAGTCGACAGAGCGTACGACCATTCGCAATCTTGCCTGGCCCGGTGACGTCATAAACAAGCATTTCTGCCTGGCGGCTTGGAATCACGTACAGTCGTTTTCCGTCGGGTGACAGACCGATGCCATTGGGAGCAGCAATGTCACCGGTGAGTCTGGACACTGCGCCGTCCGGGTTGATGTAGTACACGGCCTGAATGCCCTGCGGCAACGGATCAGGAGCCCGAAACAGCGGGTCGGTAAAGTAGATCCCCCCGGACTTGTCGGTAATCAGGTCATTCGGTGCGTTGAAACGCTTTCCTTCATACCCGTCGGCCAGAACTTTGTACTTGGCCGTTTTGGCATCGTACTGGACCACTCGCCCATCCATTTGACAAACAAGAATCCGCTCGGACGAATCGACCAGAATCCCATTGGCATGACCAGAGTCACTTGCAAAAGTACTTACTGTATTACGATGCTCGAACAGCAAGTGGATTTTGGCATTAGGGATGTCGGTAAAAAACAGGCGTCCCTGATGACTCCACGCCGGCCCCTCAGTGAAAGTGAAACCAGTCTTTACCTCTTCAACTTTCCCAACCGGATGAATGCCATCGGTACCAACCGTTTGCTGCGCATCAGACTGGTCGCAGTTCTGCACCGCAAGCCACAGAACTATCATCATCAGCAACGCAGGACGTCGACTGTTCTTCAGTGGCGAAATGTCCGGTAAAACAAGAAAGGACTTACGACAAACGGTACCAACCCTTGGCATTTTCATATTGCACTCCGAAGCGAAAAATCAAATGAACAAATACCGGAGTCGCGAATCTCAAACAAGAAAGTCGCGTCTTAATCTGGTCAAATATTCCAGCAGAGGACGTTCATGACCATCAGCATCGATCAGTCCCGTATGACTGACGACATGGGGCACTTGATCAGACCATCCTTCCCAGACGATTCCGTGAACAATGTGCTTTGCCAACAGGGTCCGAATCAAAGGACCGGCAATTCTCAATTGCTCGGACGCCGGGTCACCGCTTTGCAACTCGTGTTGAAGCACATCACACGGTGCCGCGGCCATCGGATCAGGTCCAACCCCACCGGGCACGGCCAACTGCACTAACATGGGCATTCCAAGCGTAGCCCAACGATCAATCATTTGCCCCAACTCGACAGCCGAACGTGGGAAAGTCGCCTTATCGACATAGTTCATACGAACTTCCAAGCCGAGACCTGCCATGCCCAAACCACTGCGGACCAAAGCGTCGGCAAAATGAAGTGGTGAAATTCCCTCCCGGTTCTGCCCCAAGTATTCGCCAAACGGTTGATCAAACGAGATGATGGCAGGTGTTGTTGGATCAGCACGACGGACAGTTTGCAGAATTCCAACTGACAGTCGCATGATCTGTTCATCGCTCAGTTGCATCGGTCCGGCGGTATTCAATCCGCTGGCACAATTCCA
This sequence comes from Planctomycetota bacterium, assembly GCA_029977825.1. GTDB lineage: Bacteria > Planctomycetota > Planctomycetia > Pirellulales > Pirellulaceae > Rubripirellula. The sequence continues at coordinate 5,755 of JAPOKD010000216.1, forward strand.
CAATTGCACCTTACCTCGAAATTTATTGACCGTTGTCTCAACAAAATGCGTGACTGCATTCAAGAACGCATCAAAATCATCCTCCAGCAAATACAGCCAGTGAGGCATTAAACGCTCACGAAAATCGATCAAAGGACCGCCGATGATCCGCATCCCCTTACTGCTGCAAAATTCAATTGCCTCTTCTGCATTGTCGTAGGAGAATCGACCGGAATCTGTTTCAATGTCAGCCCAATTCAGACGAATCGCAGCAGAATTGAATGCATCCGTGAACGCCGCGTGAGACTGCAAGCCAAGAGGCGCCGGCGGAGTAACAGTACCCGCCAGAAGCGTACCTATTTGCGGTTCGCGTTGTTTACGGAACGCAATCGACTGCACCGCGTAACTTTCTCCCAAATCGGAAACTGCTTTTTCCAACAGCAAGATCGCTTCCATCGCAGCTTCGCTCGAACCGTCAGGATCGGCTCTTCGCTGGGCAGCATCCAAAAACCGCGAGGTGCCCTCCTGAAGCAAATCTTTGAACTCCTTGCTGAGCGTCAAACCAGCACGCTGCCAGGCATCTGATTGAATCCTTGCTCGATAACAACTGCCGCGAGCAAACTCCAACGGCAGCAAATGGGGCTGATCATCCAGCGGTCGCAAGCTACAAGTACTGAGTGTGCGAAAGCCAATGCCTTCCAGAGGGCAAGCCATGTACAGTTTGCCAGACGAGTCAATCGCCCGCGTAAGAGTCAGACGCGATCCGTCGAACTCAATCCGAGACTGCCACGGTACACCTTCAATCCCACAGATGTATGCGTCATTCCACAACGACTTTCCAATGAAGTCGCTTGCCACATCAGGGACATCAAAATGAAATTGCCCCATACCGGCGCGCCGCGAAAATGAACTGGGAAAATGAAATAGAGTCTCAAACGACACACTGCTGGCACCGTCATGAGTAGATATATTAGCCTTTTCCCATCTGTTACGCGACCATGCACCGCGCACGGACAACCTGTTTCCAGCGTTAAAAAGAGCAACTTTTACGGTAAATCCTGCAGATACACAGCAGCTTGATCGCCTATCAAAACAGGCTAGAAACACAGCCCTGTTGGCCGCTGCAAGACCGTTCACGGAAGTCGTTGCCTACTCAACCTTAATTTCCACTTGTTTTTTTAGCCTCGATACAAGCTGCCGACGTTGGTGATCCGGTTGCTCTGCTGCGAATGGTTTGCCAAATTACCTTCATGAACGAACAACAAAGCGAAGACCTGTATCGGTTTGATCACTCCGGAGCCCTGCTTGAAACCAAGCTGCCACTCCCCCGTCGTAGTGGAAAAGTCAGGGATGTCTACGACTTGGGGACCTCGTTGTTGATAATCAGCACCGATCGCATCAGTGCTTTTGATTACATCTTGCCATGCGGGATCCCCGGGAAAGGGCAGTTGCTGACCCAGATGAGTTCTTTCTGGTTTGAACAACTGGGTATGCGGCACCATCTGGTATCAACGGAGATTCCACCCTCACTGGCAACACGATTTGATATCGGCCCGCTCAAGGGACGCGTCATGCTGACTGAGAAAGCTGAAGTGATTCCATTCGAATGCGTCGTACGAGGGTATCTGGAAGGAAGTGGCCTGAAGGAATACCAAGCGACTGGTGAGATTTGCGGGAACCCACTGCCAGCAGATCTTGCGCAATGCGACCAACTTCCAAAACCCATCTTCACACCAGCCACCAAGGCAGAGGAAGGGCATGATGAAAACGTTCCCCTCGAACGCATGATCACAGATCTTGGCGAGACGCTCGCTCATCAATTGCGTGACACGAGCTTGCAAATTTATTCTGCAGCCTGTGAATATGCTGCAGCGCGAGGGTTACTGATCGCTGACACCAAGTTTGAATTCGGCAAGGTTGGCGATGAAGTCGTTTTGATCGACGAAGTGCTAACCCCCGACAGCTCGCGCTTCTGGGCAGCCGACAATTATTGTCCGGGGCAAGCACAGGCGTCTTTTGACAAGCAGTTTGTTCGAGAATGGTTGTCACAATGTGGTTGGGACAAACAAAGTGATCCACCCGCATTACCCGCCGAAGTGATTGAACAAACAGCTGCGAAGTATCGAGAAGCTTATGACCGTCTGACCGCATGACAAAAAGCAAAGTGCATTGCGCGGCCTGGATGACAGTCATTTCATGACGGAGAGTGTCTCCCCCACCGCCAGACAACATGAACAACACGTTTTCGTGCGTTGCGGTGCAGAGATTTGGATGGACGCCTCACCCTGTCAGAATGTGAGCGTTCCAACGAGGCCTGATTACCAGTCGGTGAATAACCTTCACCAATGTCAACAGATGATCCTTCGCCCATACCTGAACACTCAACAATGAGTACGTCAGAACACAAATCAAAGAGGGTCGCAAGAGAAGAGTCGCACGCATGAAAACACTCTGATCAACTGGAGCAAGGCCGAATATGAGCGGCATCACATGCTGGATTGAACCACAGAAACCATAGGAAAGCCCACTCACATTGGATGATTTTCAGAAATTCAGGTCGATTTCCCCAATCTTCTCCCA
>JAPOKD010000700.1 GCA_029977825.1 Planctomycetota bacterium
TACGTTGCCTGGGTTGCCAACAAGCCCCCGACGACCAGACGCGAGGATTCACGTTGGACCGGATCAGTACTGTCAGGTTCAGCCATGTCGTCGTGACACGCCAGCCAGAGCGTTGTGCCGGCTCCTGCTGAGCCGCCGTAGGCTGCTACTCGGGTTTTGTCGAGGTTCCATTTGGTTGCTTGGTGGCGAATGAACTGAATCGCTCGCTTGCTGTCGTGCAGACAGGCAAGAATTCCGCGTGGGTCCTCGTCGCGGAAGCGATAATTGATGGATGCAAATGAGACTCCGTTTTTCAGGCACGCTTGTAGTTCCGCGCAACCGTGATACTTCGACTTGTCGCCGCCTTTGAACCCGCCCCCGTGAATGGCGACAACGATCGGCGTCGGTTCATTCGAGTCCGCCAGCCAGACATCCATCACGGCATTCTTGTGATCGCCGTATTGCAGATTTGCGTGGGTCGGCGCAGGACCTTTCGGCTGGTTTAGCGTGGGCTTTGGTTTCCTGTTTCTCATTTGTTGAGCTTTTTCGAGACGCTCCCTGATTGGAGCGATTTCCTCGGCGGATAGCTCCCCGTCACCGTTGCGGTCCGCTTGCGGGAAACGCTTCAGGATCCGCTGCTTTTGCTGCGGCGTAATGTCTTGTGCTGCCGCAAGGTGCGCCACGGTAAGGAGTCCGCACAGGAGGGTGAGTATGCTGCTCAGTGGTTTTTGGATCATCAAAAAATCTCAGAAAGTGTGTAGCGGAGTGTACAGGTTTCCGGAAGGCATTCCGGTTCATTGAACCCATTCCAGCACCTGCTGCACAACGAGTTGCTGCGTCTCATCCCAGGTCATCGACGGCTCGGCTGGATTTCCCCGGACTTTGCTGAACCCGTGTCCGGCATTTTTCACTTCGACCAGCTCCACATCCACGTTGCGTTTTTTCGCCACGTCATGCAGATGTTTGGAAAGTTCAATCGGCACCACGGGATCAGTGTCTCCATGTACCAACAGAATTGGGGGACTATCCGATTTCAAATGCTGGTCCGCGCTCACGAGTGCCTTGATCTCCTCCGGACTCATGCCATCAGATGGCTTGTTGATCATTTCCGCTTTTGATTGGCTTCTCGAAGGGAATCTTTCGAGCCTCTTTTGCCAGAGTTCTGGAACAACGTAAGTGGTGGCACCGAAGAAAGAGATCGCGCCAACGACCGTATGTTCGGTTCCAGCGCCAGATACCTCGCCCGGCAGAAAGTCACTTCCTGTCAAGGCGGTGATCAGAGCTTTTGATCCTCCGGCTGATGTGCCCCATGTTACGAACTTGTTTGGATCGATGCCAAAACGATTAGCGTTCTTCGCCAAAAAACGCAGTGCGTCTTTGCAGTCTTGAAAAAGGTGATGGAAGCCAAGTTCTTCACCTTGACCCAAGAGCCGGTAGTCAATGGTAGCGACCGCGATTCCCGCTTCGGTAAGTTCTTTCAAAATCAGAGAGCTTCTATTGTAGATGGCATTTTTGGTGCCACCCGTGTTACCGCCACCATGGATATAGATGAAGAGGGGCGCTTGTTCGTGAACCTTGTTTTTCGGATAAATGAAGTCGAGTTTGTTTCGCTGCTGCGATGTGTTTTTCCGATACTCGATATCCAGTTCACTCTTAAGGCCCAGTTGGGACAGCAATGCACTGGGGCCGTTGTCTTTCTTTGGCGATTTCCTGTTCCCTGCCGGGCGTGTTTTTTTCGTCCTGTTCGCCGACATTCGAATCAAATTCTGTTTTTCCGAATCTGATAGTTTGCCATCCCCGTCACGATCTACTTGTGGATATCGCTTTAGGATCTGCTGGACCACGGCAGTCTGTTCAGAGTCCGAAAGGACACCATCACCGTCCCTGTCTGCCTGTGGGTGGGAATTCAGTATTTTTTTGGCAAAGTCGTCATTCGAGATGGCTGTGGTGAAACCAAGTAAAACGGTGAGTGCGATGAATCTGAAAATGGGTTTATGCACGATGCGTATTCCTTCGGGGACAAGTTGGTCGTGAGTTGGCGTGCGTGGAATCTTGTTTGTTGAAAAATCAATCGATCGCTGTCATGACTTCTTCTTTTGTGACGACGCCATCCGAGTTGGCGTCAATTGCATTGAAAATTTGTATTTGTTTTCTGGAGATCTGTGACCGGGTGACCCGACCATCGTTGTCGGTGTCGAGTTTTTTAAGTACGGCGATAACAGCCTTGCGTTGGACTGTGTGTCCACCGATCTGAATTTCATGTTTGTTCTTGTCGGATGAACGCGATGTACCACGCGGTGGCACGGACCGGCCAGATTTCAGTGCGGCGATGGGCTGACCCGCTATCCCGCCAGTGACCACATACTCAATGTACCCCACAAGCATCTCATCTTCCGTTTGTTCACCCCATCGGACCACTTGGTCTGGGGCGGGGTTTGCAGGGTTTCCACTGCTGTTGTCGAACCAGCCCGTAAACCGGATCGTGTCACCCTTTTGCACTGACAGAGGTTCCGCGAGTCGATACAGGAGTTGCCAGTTGAAATCGTAATGTGGGACGTCCAACAGTGTTTTTGCCTGAGTGCCGGATAGCAGTTCGTAGCGAGCTGCTTTGCCTCGTAAGTGCATGTGGGGCAAAAATGAAAGGATCTGCGCGTCACAGGGAAGCCGCAAGTTGGCAACGACCTCGTGGTTTGCAGCCCCTGCAGGAATGCTGAGTTTCCGGTTTGCAATCGGCGCGACTTTGATCTCGTGACGCGGTGACTCGTCAGAAAAGATCAACCCGATCTGTGTCTGGTCCTCGGTTGCCCTGCCATTGGCTGTGTAATGCATTTGAAAAGTTAGTTTTGCCCCTTTGGGTAGCAGCCTGGCGTAGCCGTCTGGATAGATCCATGTGCTATTTCCAGGGGCATAGCCGGCCCAGAATTCGTCAATCTTATCTTTTCCGCGTGACTCTGATTTGATCGAAACAATCACATGGTGCACGACATCCAGTGCGCTGGGTCGAATTTCGATCGCCTTGACCCATTTGTCTTCTGGCAGATTGGTTTCCACTGTGGTGTATTGATAGGGCATTATCCCCGTCGCTTGGACCTGAATGGGATGCGGCAAGCGGAACGTCGCATCGGGCTTGCCGATGAGCCAGCCATCGGGGTAGTGCTTGGCGAGAGGCTTGTCTGCCGGGTCACCTTCGGGGGCGCCCGCATCGATCCAGCTGATGAGGTCGTCTTTTTCGGCAGCGGAGAGCGATCGGTCGTTGGCCCAGTGCAGTGTGTGGGGGCCGTCATGCTGTTGATCAGCGGTGGGAACCGCAAACCAGGGTGGCATGATTTTCCGCTCGACGACGTCCGCAATCATCACAGCATAATCTTTCACGGCAGTATACCGCTCGAACGCCATCGGCGCTGTGCCACCTGTACGGTGACAGTCGAGGCAGTTTGCCTGAATGATTCTTGAGATTCGATTATGGTAGGTGACGGGAGTCCCAGCCGCGTCCAAAGCTTCGTAGCTCAGTTCACAACCCGGAGATGTCGTTGCCTGGGTATCAGGTGTCCGGCCTTCTAATACAGCCTCCAACGCATCAGCGAGAAAATCACGTCGTGGAGCTTGCAGGGCGTACCCGAATCCATACTGATCGTCCACGGCTCCCCGGTAGACAAGAGTCCTCGCCCGGTCCAGTACAAACACCTCGGTGGTCGTGTTTGCCTGCAGGGCCTTGGGCAAATCCCTTTTTCCA
>JAPOKD010000281.1 GCA_029977825.1 Planctomycetota bacterium
AGGACCTGCCATCCTGGAAGGGGCTCAAGTTCTCCTCCAGGCTTCCGCTGGCTGGTTGGACAAGAACGGCCGATTGGGGTCCCCTCCGTGCTGATGTAACCGTCGATGACCATCCCGATGGCAAAACCGCGAACTGGGCGGCAAAACAATTGCTCTCGGGCGAACTGCAGGAGCCCTTCTTTCTCGGAGCCGGAATCTTCCAACCACACCTGCCCAACTACGCACCTCAAAAGTACTTTGACCGCTTCCCTCTGGAAGACATCCAGCTTCCGGAAGGATTCAAGGAAAACGATCTGGACGATGTCCCTGCTGCCCATGCCAAAATGGCCCACAATCCATGGCTGAAAAAAATAAGGGAAATGGGCCAGTGGAAGCCCGCGATTCAGGCTTATCTCGCATGCACATCCATGGTGGATGAACTTGTCGGACAGATCGTTGCGGCCCTTGAAAAATCAAAATACGCTGACAACACCATCATCGTGTTGTGGAGTGACCACGGCTTCCACCATGGCGAAAAGGGACGTTGGGGAAAATACTCGCTCTGGGAGCGAGCCACTCGGGTGAACCTCTTGTGGGTCGTCCCGGGAGTCACTCAGCCTGGATCGACCTGTGCTCGACCAGTGAACCTGCTGGATATCTATCCGACACTTGCCGCCCTCACCGCGTGCAAGCCTCCCACAGCACAACTGGAAGGCAACGATCTCTCTGCCTTGATGAAAAATCCACAGGCAGAATGGAGCGAGGCGACAGTAACCACTTTTGGCTACAAAAATTATGGCGTGCGATCCGAGCAGCACCGGTATATCGTCTACAAAGATGGCTCAGAGGAACTTTACGATCACACACAGGATAAGTGGGAGTGGGAGAATCTGGCGAGCAATCCTGAATACGCCGCGATCAAAAAGAAGATGCGTAAATTTCTCCCCACTCATCATGAACCCTCGGGCGTTACGTACGAAGTGCCTAAACGCAAACCAAGGGGCAAATCGTTCCAACGATGAAACCTGCCGCCATTCGCCAATACGAATGGAACTCGCAACCTCGTTCACAACAAATTCGAAACTGCTTTTCCCTGCACCGACAGGGTAGGACTTTATCCATGCCCCGGCTCATTAGTTCCATCACGTTCATCATGGCGGTTTGCGTTACCATGCAAGCCATTGCCCAAGAAGGCGAGAGCGACTTGAAAACAGGAGTGTACGTCTACAAAACCATCGGCGACAAGAAACTGAAGATGCATGTCGATTTCCCCCCTGGTTGGCAAAAAACGGACACGCGTCCCGTCATCATTTTCTTCCATGGTGGCTCATGGAACGGCGGCTCGGTCAGGGCCTTCGCCACCCAGGCCAAGTATTTCGCCAGCCGTGGTCTGGTTTGCACCCGCGTCGAATACCGACTCAAGAGCAAAGACGGCGTGACGCCTGACAAGTGCGTCGAGGACGCCCGCAGCGCCGTGAGGTGGGTGCGAGCCCACGCGGCGAAACTCGGAATCGATCCCCAGAAACTGATCACTGCGGGCGGTTCAGCCGGAGGCCATCTGGCGGCCTGCGCGATCATCCCCGAAAGCGTCGAGACCGACGGCGCCGACCTGTCGATCTCGACAATCCCCCAAGCCATGGTCCTGTTCAATCCAGTTCTTTCGTTCATGCACGGAGGGCTTGCCAGTCGCGTCAACGGCGATCAAGAAATCGCGGCAAAGATCTCTCCGCTCTCTCATGTCAAACCCGACACCGCGCCTTCTATCGTGATGTTTGGGACCAACGACAGACTCAAAGCCTTTGGCGATCTCTGGTGGTCCAAGGCCAACGAGCTCGGTTTTCGAGCCGACAAGTACACAGCCGAAGGCGGGAAGCACGGTTTTTTCAACCAATCGCCGTGGCTGGAACGCACGATGATCGCCGCCGACGAATTCCTGGCTTCGCTGGGCTACCTCCAAGGCGAACCGACGATGAAAGATCCCACGGGCGAAAAACTTGAAGCCCTCAAGGCTGAACAGGAAAGGAAAACGGCCGCAAGCAAACGCGGGCAGAAAAGGAAAAACTAGAACCAGGTCCTCAAAGCCAGAAAGGACAAGAAAACGGGACAGAGAAAAAAATGAACACCATCAGATACCTCAAAGCGCGCTTCAATCCTTTGCGTTTCGGTGCCCTTGGTGGGATGTTGCTTAACCTGCGAGACAGAAGAACTGTCTTCTTTCAGTGCATGCGAGCAGTCATTCTGGTGCTGATGGCCTGCCCCGAATGTGTCTCGGCAGAGCCAAAGGATGAAAAACAGAAGCAGGCAATCAATCTTGCCCCCGGCTCGGCGCACCCGGGAACAACAGGCGAAGTCAAACTGGAACTTGAAGACTTTTTTCTCGAGGGTGACCCTCATGCGTGTGGGATCATTTGGGATGTCGCGGTTGACGAACAGAAAGGTGAACTGTTTGTTCTATGTGAACCCAAGAGAGTCGGAGGGGTGGGCGAAGTGCGAGTCTTTGATCGAAGCGGCACGTACAAGAGAACCATCATGCCGCTTAATCCGACCCTGCCGCAATCAAACGTCAGGGACATCTGCCAGGAGGTCGTGAGGGAAGAGGGAACCGAATTGATTGTTCCCAAGTTTGATCTGAGTTGGGGAGAACCCTCCTTCTATGGTTCCTTCTGGGATTCCCACAAGAAAATTGCGTTGGCTCCCGATGGTGACCTTGTCATCTCAGATCTTTACCGGGGCAAACTGATGAGAATGTCACCCGATGGCAGCCTTCCTCAGAAGGGTTGGAATTCGGGTTATGCGGTGCATAACACGGGGGGACGTGGTAGTGCCATCGTGAATTACCTGCCATTCGCTTCCCTGCGTTACCCCTATTTTCATTTTGGCCCTGACGGTTCGCTGTATGTATCGGGAGGGCAAAGTTCCTTCGAGTCGAGGTACCACCATTACAACCTGGAAGGGGGCGTGAACAAGGCCCGCTACCATTTCCCGGTAAAAGGCGACCGAAGCAGTTACGTTTGGAAACTCGATCTGAAATCTGGCCCTGAAGTTGAAAAAAAGGGACTGGTAGGCGGCTTCAAGGAAGCCAGTGGAATTGTCGTCGATGGCGAGCATCTGATCGTTGCCGATGCGGGCAATAATCGTTTGCAGGTTTGCACGCCAGACGGCAAACAGGTCGCATTGATCACGCACTATCTGGACCAGGGACGAAAACACCCCATCCTGGATCCCACGGCACTGGCGATCGATCGCGACCAGTGCCTCTATGTGCTCATCGGTTCGCAAAAGAGACCGGAAGACCCAAGAACGGAGGGCAGCATCAGGTTCGTACAGGACGCGTTGCATGCCTCTGCCTTCGAAGAGACTCCGCCTCCGCGTAAAGTGATCAAGCTGAAAAGCTGGAATGCACCCGAACTGCTGGCCAAATCCGCCCCGGTGCATACCTATGTGATGCAAATTGCGGTTGATACTGGCGTGTCGCCCCCACTGGTCTGGGTGGCCAACGGCAACGGTCCCGGAAGCCTGCAACAATTGTCAGGTCGCGACCTGTCATTGAAAGCGCAGTGGCAGGATGATGGAAACACCCTGTCCAATCCAAGGCAGGACAGTGGCATGCCGATCCTGAATATCGATCCGGAACTGGGACACATCTATGTCGAAGACGATGCCCGGTACCGCCACAAAAAATTTGGCACCGCCTACCGTCTCGATCAAGACGGAAACATTCTCAAGAAGTGGGATCCGTATTTCATTGACATCGAGGAAAGCGGCCTGATCTCACCGTGGGGTGCCACGAATCTTGAACGCGGTTTTCCACATCCAGAGGAAGCCCTGTTTCTGGATTCAATCTTCGGCAAGGATGGCAGGGTGTACCGCTGGAAACTCGGTAAAGAAGGTGTCAGTGTTCTTCGATTTGACCGCGATGGCAAGCCGATCCCTTTTGCGGCCACAGGGACACATGAACTGCTCGTCGATGCGACCCCCGTGAAGGGCAGATTCCATAAAAAAGCCCATCTCAGAAAGCAATTGACATGCTGGTGGGATGTTTACTCAGGGATGGAGGTGGATCGTGAAGGCAACATCTATTACATGAACAAACAGGATCGGTACAGGGAACTGGGGATGATGTTGCCGAATCATGCCCTGCACCGACAACTCGACATCTATGATTCAACCGGCAAATTGAAAAAGAAAGCCTTGCTGGATCTTACCAGCGTCAAGGGCATTCAGGTCGATGCGGACGGCTACTTGTACATCGTCCATATTCCCGCCAATGGCCTCGCTCCCGAAGAGCGTGTCAACCGCGTCGATGCGAAAGCACCCAAACGGTCTCCGATGAGGTCCTTTGCTTTGTCAAAGTATGCACCGACAGGAGGCGACCCGCTGTGGTCGCAACCGTGGGATGGTGATCATGGAATGGGTTTCATCCCGCCAAACCCGCACTGCATTTGCAGCACGCACCGGGTGAACCAGGCGTTGGACGACAAGGGCTACATCTACATGGCGACCAAACACAGCGTGCAGGTTGTGGATACAAAAACAGGTAAACTCGTTGGTGAATTCGGAACTTACGGTAACGCAGACTGCAAAGGAAAAGCCAGCGATTACCCGCATCCCGAATTGCCACTGGGAAGCATTTCCAGTCTGGCGGTATGGAAGGATAAGCTGTTCATCATGGATGTTCTTAACCGACGCCTCGTGAAATGTAATATTATCTATCAACCTGCACTGAAAAGTGCGAAATAGTCGTAGGCGAATAATCAGGGAAAATTTGAATTGAAAGTACTGCCAACCGTCATTGCTGTGCTCTTGTTGATGCAGAACATCGCACGCACGGAAGAACCAAACGCCGTCATCCCAGCCACGGAATCACAACCCGCTCGGCCCAACATTCTGTTCATCGTTTCCGACGATCATGGGTGGGGGGATTTACCGTCGAACTGGGACAAGACTGAGGTGCGACTTCCGACGTTGGAAGCTCTGGCCGCTCAGGGCGTTCGGTTTCCCAACTACCACACCGTCCCGCTTTGCGGGCCATCGCGTGCCTGCATGTTTACGGGTCAGTATTCATCCGAGAATGGCATGTGGCGTGGTCCCGGGACACAACCGCTCGGATCGCCGGGATATCGTGGGATCAAACGCGACGTGAAAATGCTTTCCGAGCATCTTTCCGAATCGGGTTACAAAACCGGCGCCTTCGGAAAATGGCACATGGGATCACTCGGGGGAGAAGTTCCCAACGATCGCGGATTCGACGAGTTTCGCGGTTTTCTCCGGGGGGCACACCCGTATTGGATTAAAGCGGGAAGATCCAACTTCATGCACAATCGCCAGGCCGACCGCACTTCCCAAGGGCACGCGACTGAGTTGTTTACTGACTGGGCGGAAAACTTCATTCGGACGAACGCAACCAACGGTGATCCGTTCTTCTGCTACGTCGCTTACAACGCCGTTCACGGCCCGCTTCGCGTCGACAAATCAAAACCCGCCTCGGCGCCCGAGGCATGGATCAACAAAGCACTCGACCGGGGAGTCAGTTTTCTGCGCAGCGACTATGTCGCCATTCTTGAACACATGGATCACAACATCGGCCGATTAGTCGCCCTGTTGGATAAGCTGGATGTTGCCGAAAACACCCTGATCGTCTTCGTGAGTGACAACGGAGGCTGCACCATGGAAGAAAACGCAGCCGGTGGCAGATTCCCCGGAAACAATGGGCCGCTCAGAGGAGGCAAAGCGTCAACGTACCAAGGCGGATTAAACGTACCGCTGTTGATCAACTGGAAAAGCGGATTGCCTCAAGGCATGATTTCGGACGATCAGGTGATGCACTGTGACCTGTTTGCTACCCTATTGGACGCTGCCACAATCTCGGTTCCAGAAACCAATGGCAAAAATCCAGTACGCGGTGTGTCGCTGATTCCGCATATGCGTTCCGCCGGGAAGAAAAAAATCGCAGACCGAACAATGATCTTTGAACTCTGGGGCAACATCGGTCTGCGTAAGGGAGACTACAAACTCTGGAGCAATATCGGGCGAGACCACTCCCCAGATTGGGATGCACTTGTTGCCGAACTGGAGCACACCGATCTTTCCCTTTTCGACCTCAGCCAGGACATCGCGGAGAAGAATGACCTAAGGACAGAACGACCGGAGGTTTACGATTCACTCAAGGCAGAACTCATCGAACATTTTGCCAATATCAACGCGGATTATCCTGGCGTTGGAATTCCCGTCGCTCCGCAAAAAGAAACAACCACATCCCCTGAAAAGGTTGCCACACCGGAGCCGAAACGCCGGTCACCAGAACAATTCTTCAAAGCTCGGGATCGCAATTCTGACGGAGTGATCACGCTGGAAGAATTTATCGGTAACCCGGAAGGTCGCAACGTCCCTGCCGTGACCAAACGGTTCAAACAGGCCGATGCGAACAGCGATGGCAGGCTGCTACTGGATGAATTGAAAAAGCAAGCCAAGTGAACACCAACGAGCGTTCCCATCATTAGCTCGTTTCGCTTAGCACGTGTTTCCACCCTCGGGAAAACGGATGCCAAGGGAAATCAATTTCGAGACCACGCAGAACTCTCACAAGCCCTCCTGAAATCGAAACCGAACACACCATCCGCGATAAAAAAAGATCGGTACACTACAATAGGACTGCCGGCTCAGGCGAAGCAACAGCGACCATTCCAGATCATGCACCACAACAACAAAAGCCAAAGCGTGTTTTATCGATTGACTCTCGCGGTTTTCTTGGCGACGACATGCGATGCAACGTCCCTATTTGCGAGCGATGACTCTGTCCCATCTCCTCAAACAGAGACTCCGATTGTTGTCCCCGAACACGTCCAGAAGATCCTTGCGACTCATTGCCTTGACTGCCACAACAAGGATAACGCCGAGGGGAATGTCCAAATTGATGAACTTGAAAAGCTTGATCAAGGTGCCAAACTTGAGCTACTTAACAAAGCTCAGGATCAATTATTTTTTGGGCTGATGCCACCTAAAGACGCCAGCCAACCCAATGCCACAGCTCGCCAGGTTCTGACAACCTGGATTCGCTCCACTTTGCGAAAACAGAATGCCTCGGAACTTGACAAGAAGCTGACCTATCCAGATTTCGGCAACTACGTCAATCATCAGAGACTGTTCAACAGCGAGAACCCT
>JAPOKD010000561.1 GCA_029977825.1 Planctomycetota bacterium
CTGAAGATTTCAGAAAATCGGAAAACAACCCCTGCAGCACTCGTCAAACAACTTGGCCATGAATTGAACTGGGTTGTCGCAAAGGCATTAGAAAAGGAACCTGACGACCGATACGCTACTGCCAAATCTTTTTCAGAAGACATTGGACGTTTTCTGAAGAATCTCCCGGTTCAAGCCCGCCCACTTTCAATTCTTCGAAAGACCAAACTTTTTGTCAAAAGACACCGGTACCAAGTCACAGCTTACAGCTTGTCGGTCATGATGCTGACAGTGTTGTCGGTGACAAGTCTTTTGATCTACCTTGAATATACAGCACGTCGGAATAACGAACTCGCATTGGCGAAAACTTCGGTTGAACTGGAAAAAACACGCAAGCAGGCAAAGCTACTTCAAAAAGCAAGAGAGATCCATGCTCCAAAAATTCTCGATCTGATTAACGATCAGCAAACAGTTGCCGCATATCAGCTGATGCAGTCACTTGGACCACAGATCAAGGCAGACGCCTTATTCGAAGAAATCATGAGTGATCTCATACTGACAGCCAGCTTCGATAATCTCCCCCCAGACACATGTGTCAAAATTCGTGATGCCGCCCCAGAGAACGATCACTGGATAACTCTTGGTAATACGCCCCTCAGAAACATCAAAATACCAAAAGGTCCCATCCGGATACGTTTTGAAAAGTCTGGCTACGTTTCACGGGACTTACAGCTGAAAGTACCACGCGCATTTGACACTTCTGCATGTGGCTATCTTGTTTCCAACGAAGCTCAGATCCCAGGGATGGTCTGGATCTACAACAAAGAAACAAAAGATGGCGTTCCTCTGTCAGAATTCTGGATCGACCGATTTGAAGTTTCAAATGAAGACTTCCAGACATTTGTCGATGCAGGTGGCTATCAAGATCCCTCATTCTGGGATGGAATTCATTTCGATCAACACGGGAGAACCCTTTCATGGCAGCAGGCAATGAAGCTGTTCACCGACAAGACGGGAAAACCAGGCCCAGCGGGCTGGGAAAATGGCCACTACCCCAACGCTCACGACAAGCACCCGGTGGGAGGTGTCAGTTGGTTTGAAGCGCGTGCTTACGCCAAATTCTGCTCCAAACACTTGCCCACTCTGCATCACTGGAAATGGGCAGCCGACTCGGACCAGCCCGGTATCATGGCAGCAGCAGGCAACTTTCTCAGCACTGGTCCACAACCCTGTGGAGCCATGAATGGCGTCGGACGTTTTGACGCACTTGACCTCGCAGGTAATGTGCGTGAGTGGTGCTATACCGCTGATGATCGCGGCAAACGATACAACCTCGGAGGCGACTGGAACTCACCCCACTACTCATTCAGCGAATCCTTTAGCCTCTCACCTTGGGATCGCAGCATGGAAAATGGATTCCGCTGCATTCGATATCCCGACGGAGCAGAGCCTTTGCCGGATTTGTTGGCAAACGTAGAGAAGCCCAAAAGTCTTGAGTTGGGACCGCAGCGTGAACCATTTCAACGCCTTCAAGCAATGTATCTTTATGATCATGATTTACCGTTGAACCCAGTCACTCAGCCGGCGCATGCCAACACTATTACAAAAACCGGGTCTCGCCATGAGGTCGTCGAAATTACCGCTGCCTACAATAATGAGCGGTTCAAGGTGCATCTGCTGATACCTGAAGATGCTGCGGGTAGAATGGAAACCATCATCTTTGTACCGGGAGTCACGGCGTGGGAAAATGGCCGGGAACTTAGACTGAAAAAGGAGCCTCACGTCGAATTACTGAAGCGATTGTCAGGCAGCGGTCGGATCGTCTGCTTTCCTGTCTATCAAGGTACTTACGAACGCTGGTCTGGCAGCACCTTGAGTCAGCAATTCGACAACACACCCATTCGAGCAAGAGATGACTACATTGCCGTGACCAAGGACGGTTCAAGAGTCCTCGACTATCTGTTGACACGTAATGATGTCGACCCTGAGCGAATTGTCTATTTCGGTTTGAGCAATGGAGCTCTTCGTGGCCCCATGGCTCTGGCGACAGATCCCCGTTATCGCGCTGCCGTGCTACTTTCGGGAGGTTACACAAAATGGCACAAAAGCCGCCCAGAAATTCAGGCTTTCCATTTCACGCCAGAAGTGAAACAGCCAACACTGATGATGAATGGAACATCTGACCAAGTGTTTCCGGTGGAAACCTCTCAAAAAACCATGTTCTCTGACTTGGGTAGCGCGCGGAAAAAACACGTCCTTTTTTCTGCTCATCACATCATCGACGCACATGAAGTTTTCAAGACAATGACGGAGTGGCTTGAAGAAGAAGCGTTTCAGGACCACTGAGTAAGTGAGGTTGCCAACCATTTTGATCAAAGGCCCGGGAACCTGGCTTTACCAGTCTGATCCATTGATTTCTCACCTGTTGAGCAAGGTGCATATGCGAAACGCTTGAATCCCGGAATCCATGGTGAGACAGACATCTTGTCAGGCCGCTGTTTTCCCAGCACCTGCAAACATTTGCCGGCACATGCGTCGTGCTCGACGAGAAATGGAATCGCGGTAATACTTCCGTCCAAATGAAAATCTGTCGGCCTCAACGCAACGAAACACAGTCTCTGGATGCTTCAACAAGCCAATATCATGAACTTCCATATTGCCAAACTCAGAGTCTGGATCTGTACAGTGAGTTCCTCCCTCGGAAAATCCTATGTTGCTGATCAGATTCACGTCCGGCAGAATCGTGAGGGCATTCTGTGCCCAAGCACTGTAGAGCCACGGATAAGCCCAGCTACTGACCTTTGCATTACCTGAGTACTGTTCGTCGAAAAGACGTGTCCAATACCATGAATCCGTTGATGAATCGGCAACGGTCGCCAAGCCTCCCTGATCTCGAAAGGAAGGCCACGTCTGAAAATCCAAATCAAATTTTTTCCACGTCCGTCGCCAAGATGCCCAACCCTAACAGTGAAAATATTTTGAGAAGTAGTAACTGTGAGGCGTGCGACTTATGCCTTCTTGAAAATTGTTCCCGCTGATCGCACCAACCCACTCGTCATCCCGATAAAGATCGAGCAATTCTGACAATAGCTGAAAAAACTGGGGTGTGGTAAACAGTCGTCCTCAAGAATGATCGCATCTTCTACCTGTTCAAATACCCAAGCCAAGCCACTCGAAACCCTTGATTTACAACCCATGTTTTGATCAGCAAACAAGGTTTTCACGTCACAGTCCCAATCAACATTGGTGACGATCTCCCGAGTCAACGATACATCACGTTGCTCGGCGGGACGTTCAGACCGAGCACCATCACTGACAAGAAACAACTGCCTTGGCTGGGCTTTCCGTACTTCTTCGAACACACGAGCTGTCACATCAGGTCGATTGAAAATAAACATCGCCACGGGTGCCGTGAGCGAAGATCTGCTGACAATGCGTCCCATGAAGCAATTCTCGGTAACAAGCGGCAGGGTAATGGTCGTTGATCTGGTTGCCGACGAGTCGTCGGCAATTTTCTCAGTGTCACATGGAAAATACCGCAAGAGGATGCGCGACAAACATGTGTGCTGAAGCCATGACTCACTTAGTAAACTAGATAAAGCCGCGTCCCACAGTCCAGATCAAATCGTGTGAATTCCCTCAAAGGCATACTTGAATCAACAAGAACCGTGCTCTCGATTCGAAACACAAGATCACTCAACTTCCGCTAAGTCGAACAGTGGAGAAATCAGCACTTGAGTAATCAGCAACCTACGCAAATCGTGACCGGCAATATTTCCCAGAGTCTTGGCAGCCGTTGCTAGCATCTCAACTACCTTGGCATCATCGACTCCTCTCTCCAGCAAACCCCGAAGCAGGATCAAGCACAACCGTTCCTCGACATCAGCGGGCGTCGCTCTCGCAACCCTGCAACTTATCACGATCTACACCAATCGATCGAATTTCAAATCATCTAGTTTCTCAGTCACATCCATTACGCCCACCGACGTCAACGACGTTGCAAATGCTAGACTGCATGTCGAAATGAAACACACCTGGTTGGTTGATCGATCATGTGATTGACAACCTGCTTTTCCTGAAATGACCTAATCCACACACATCTTTTCAATCAAAACATGTCCTCAGAAAACATCATCCTGAAAGCAGAGTTCAATCCCAAAGTGTGCTACTACTGGCTTCTTAGCGGTGCTCTGGTCTTTGTCATCACGATTGTAGGCATACCACTGTTACTACTTTGGTTCCCACTCGGATTTGCAGTCACGAAACGGTATCTGGATCGCATGGAGTGTGTTTTGACGGACAAGGCGCTCAAAGTACGAAAAGGAATTTTTGTCCGTATTGAAAAGACGATTCCTCTCGAGAAAATCACGGACATGGGGATGGTTCAGGGACCAATCATGCGATCATTCGAACTGCACACCTTGACCGTCGA
>JAPOKD010000173.1 GCA_029977825.1 Planctomycetota bacterium
CCGGAGAAGGCGAGGATATTATCCCGCGATTCGAACGATGGCAGCTGAACTTCACTGCACGTGACATTGGTTTGTACGCAAAGCAGTTGGACTTTTACAAAATAGAGCTGGGGGCGATTGGTGGATCGATTCAGGGAGTCGACGTCGCAAGTAATCTTTCAGGCAGCCCGAAGAAATATCGCGTGGTGAAGACTGAAGACGAGAAAAGATTGTATTTCATGTGGAATAGTCCAAGTCCCCTGCAGCAGTTTGACAGGCAATTGCTGGGTAAGGCCGGGATCCCTTTGCCAAATCGTCAAATGCTGAAGTTCATCCCAACGCAGTTGGAAAACGAGTTGGCCCAAATCGAGAAGACGTATTGGGAGTCCAAAGGATACACCTCCGTGACCCAAATCGCGAAAACAGTTTTTGAGAGTAAAGCGGATGGGCGCGGCTACAAATTTGAAGTCACTAGTCAGCGTTATCGGAAACCAAAAAATTAGGAGATAATAGGAGACTCGCAAACATGCAAGACGCTCGGATTTTCGGTGGACAACCGGGTGCCGTGGCGGCCTTTTGAGAGAATTAGCGAGCAATGGTTGCGAAGTGGCCACCATTGACCCAATCGTCCAATCATCCTGAGATGATCTGATTGATCCAAACGTCACGAGAAGTGGGAGAAGAAGGGGAAGAACGCATGATGGACTACCGGCAGGGGGGGATCGCCAATTCACCCCTACGAGTCCTCCCGGAAACTGTGAGATTTGCTCAAAATTGCAGTTCAGGCCCTGTCGAACCAAGTAGGAAAAACTCAACTCGAATATGCTGTTAGGAGCCAACCGCGAGAAGCGGGCATCTGGATCACCTTCATCACGGTCTTCCAATACCTCGATTCCCGTTTTGTGTTGCCTCTGATGCCGATGGGCGTTCATGACGTCCGGTACTTTTCAAAATGCAATCAGGCCGCAGAAAATTTGGTCTGAACGCTCATCACAACGAACTTAATATTTCTGGCTACGAAGTTAAGGAACTGACCGCCGATGCTACTTGCTGAAATGTCCCTTTTCGAAATTATCTCCAACGCTACTTATGGTGCCCTCGCTGGGGTCGCTCTTTGGGGGTTGTATTGCATTGTCATTGTCTGGTCACGGGTGAATCAGAAGCGTTTTAAGTCCGAGGAAGAGCAGGATTTCTTCATGGATGATGTTGAGCAAATGCTCTCTGGTGGAGATTTTGAGGGGATCACCGAGTATTGCGAAGGCGATAAACGCGCGGTCTCGCAGATTGTCGGGATGGCCGTCGAGCATCGTGAAATGGGTTACAAGAAGGCGAGGACCTTCGTCATGGACCGCTTTCAACGCGATGTCATGAGCGATGTCGAGTACCGACTCAGTTGGGTCAGTACCGTGATCAAAAGTGCTCCAATGATTGGACTTTTTGGAACCGTCTTTGGAATGATGGGAGCATTCGAAACGCTTGCGACGTCCGAATCTGTTGAACCGTCCGCTTTGGCATCGGATATTAACATTGCTCTTCGCACAACTGCCTGTGGATTGGCCATTGCTATTCCACTCATGATTCTGGTTGCAAACGTCAATATTCGAATTGCGAAAATGGAAGACCTCGTCGGTGCAGGTCTGGTCCGGTTCATGACCGTGTATCGGGAAGCACTGGCAAAGTATTCGTCCTCACGCGGTGGTACCGCAGCGTCAACGGTCGAGCCGATGACTTCGCAGTCCCGTGTGGAGTGAAGTTGAATCGGTGAAACGGAACCCAAGGCTCTTCTCAGCCGACTTTAAGAGTGGGAATGATCAAACGCGGAACTTCTGATAACAATTTGACTGAAAGATGAGTGAAAACCCAAGCCTGATCGAAGATGACGAGGATGATTTTTCCTTGCCTCGCAAGAAACGCGATGATGATGAAATGGACATCACGCCCATGATTGACATCACGTTTCTGTTGTTGATCTTTTTCATTGTCTGCTCAACGATGGATCCAACCAAAATCGGTACGATTCCAGAGGCAGATAACGGTCTTGCGATTGCAGCCAAAAACTCTGCTGTCATTTTCATAAACCCGAGTGCGGGCGACGAGGTCATCCTGTCGCGGATGGACGGTTCCAATTTCAGCACCGACGAAGAAATACAGGAAACTGAAATCATCGAGTACATCACAGAGGAACTCGAAAAGTCATTGGGGGCCAGCAAGCAGCATGTGATGTTGTTTGGAGATGCTAATGTAAAGGTTGGAAAGGTTACCCGGATTCAGAAAATCATCGGTGATGCTTTTGAAGATCTGGATTCGACGTACATTGCCGTGAAAGAGCAGTGAGATAAAGATGAAGGTCGGATATTCGGATATGAGGGGCAACCCCGACCATTAAGGCTTTTTTGACGCTGCGGCGACTTCGGATCGAGGTCAGCGTGAGCAGCTTGATATCGTTCCTTTGCTTTTTTCCAGAGCAGGGAATGCTTGTGTTTTGGAAAATTGGATAAGCAAAAGAAATTGGGTTTGTCTTTATGTCGATCGAAGTCAGTTGCTCGGAGTGTGGAGCCAGCCACCACGTCAATGATCGGTTGGCCGGACGCAGTGTGCGTTGCCCTAGTTGCGATGTGGTCGTTCCTGTGCCAGAGAAGACATTGGAGATGGAAGTTGAATCTGGTGCGGTTGGTGATGGTGATAAGGCTGCAAGTGAACGAGAGGCGGGAGTTTTTGCCGCCGAACCTATAAGCGCTAGTTCCGTAGATAAGAAAGATGCGACACAAGGCTCTGCCTTGCGGCAAGCCGCAGTTGCAGGAGTCTCGGATTCTTCGGCTGCTGAAGATGAAGATGAAATTGATGAGGTCTTGATTCGTAAAAAACGTCCCGAAGAAGAGATGGACATGACTCCGATGGTCGATGTCACGTTCTTGCTCTTGATCTTTTTCATGGTGACAGCCGCGTTCAGTTTGCAGAAATCAATCGAAATGCCACGTCAGCAGACCGATGCACCAAGTACTCAGGTCACTGATGAAGAAGATGATGAACTGGAAACAATTGAGGTCGAGGTTGACGAGTTCGGTGGCTTTCTTGTGATCGCTCAGGACTGGGAACGTGAAACGGTTGGAAAACAGGGGTTGATTCGAGCATTCAAAGAAGCACTGTCAGCGAGCAAAGATGCAATGAGACTCAATGTAAAGGTTCATGAAATGGCCAAGCTGCATTCGTTGGTCGATGCTATGGATGCGGGAACCATTGCAGGCTTTGCTGAACTGGAAGTCGTGCAAGTTGAGGAGTTTTATTGATGACTCGGCAATTCGAATTTGTGAATCATTGAATGCGTAGAGCCTTCCGCATCAGCTCGTGTGGAATACAGGCAGCACTAGAGCAGATACCACTGACTGAACTTTAAACTGTAGAAACCGACAAAGACATGCTTGCAAACGAATTGATCGACCGCGTGGAGCGACTGGGATTACTTGACCAGGAGATCATCGAAGCCCTACGCGAACAGTTGGAACAAAGTGGCACGCGAATTACGCCTGAGGCGGTGGCCAAGTTATTGGTTGATAACGGGCAATTGACACATTTCCAAGCGACCAAGCTGATCGGTGAGTTGCGCAGCGGCGAGTATGAGGAGCCAGTTGCTGACACCACGGCTGATTCAGATCTGACTGCTGGTGTAGAGGAGGTCGCAACTGTGGTGGAGGAGGTCACACCAGTTGAGCCTGTTGCGACTGACATATTTGAAGCGGAGGCGATCCCAGTTGAGGCAGTCCCCGTGGAAGCGGTTCCTGTCGAAATCGCTGCGGTAGGTGTGGAGTCACTGAGCGATGGGGTGGGGGGCGAAACGCCACGTGAAAGGCCAACGCCTTCGCGAAAACGTCCCGAGGAACCGAAGACCGTTTGGGATTCGTTCAAAATCTACGGCTACCTTGCAATCATCATTCTGTTCCTGCTGATTTTGGGAGCAGGTTTGGCGATTCTGAATCGAGAAGATGCCGATGCTTTCATTGAGAGAGCGAATACTGCTTACGACGGAGGCACTTACCAGAATGCACAAGACGACTACATCGCTTTCATCGATTTGTTTGGCGATGATCACCAGTATTCATCGTTGGCCCGTACCCGGATCACCCTGACCAAGCTTTACAAAGCTGCTGCTTTCAAGCAGCAGCCTGAAGAAGCAGTTGCATTGGCTAAAGAGGAATTGCCTCTCATTGCAGAAGAAGAGGCAATGGACGCAGAGCGATCAGACTTGGCTGACCTGATGCTCGAAATCGCTGAGAATTTGGTTTCGGTGGCTGGCCGAGCGAAGGAAACTGCTCGCAAAGAGGAACTCCTCGCTATCCTCAATGAGCACAGGGACATGATGAATAACGCTGCCTACATGTCTGCTTCGGATCGTACGAATTTGACGAACAGACTGCTTACCTTGGAAGAGGGGCGGGCGCGTGTCGAGCGTGATATCAATCGAAATCTCAGTCTCGATCAGGCAGAAAAATCGATGAGGACTTCGCTCGACGGAAAGAACACGAAAGATGCGTACGACACCCGTACTGCACTGCTGCGAAACTTTCCTGACCTTCGCGAAAATGAACGACTCGTCAAGTTGATTTTGGAAGCCAGCGAAATTCAGCAGAGTTTGGTTGAACCCTCAGCAGACTTGCCTGGTGTCGGTGAAGCAGTTGTGGAAGATGGTGGGGCGGAGTCTGTCCTGTTAACCACTTTGGCTGGAAAGGTTGCTCCGGAACTGCGCGGAGTCACGCTCTATTTTCGAGCTGGCGGTTCGATCTTGGCGTTTGACGGTGAGAATGGAAAGCTGAGGTGGCGGAAGTTTGTTGGCTATTCAAAAGAACTACCACCCTTGCGACTTGAAGATGGTGTGTTGCTAAGTGAATCCTCATCGTTGGAGGTTTTGCGTTGTAGTGAAGATGATGGTCGTGTGTTATGGCGAACAAAAGTAGGCGAGCCTTTCGGGCAGCCGATCAGCAATGCTGATGAGATTTACCTGTCCACGGATTCTGGCCGCTTGATTTGCCTTGACGTCGAAACGGGTGAAGCAAAATGGGTGGCACAGATTCCACAGGACTTGGATGTTGCTCCCGGTGTCGATGACCGAGCAAAAAAAGCCTACGTGATTGGGGATCACAGCAATCTTTATGTACTCAACACGCGCGACGGATCCTGTCTTGAGAGTTTCTATGTAGGACATGAGCCAGGAACCGTCAGTGTTCCGCCAGTTCCCTTGTTAGGTCATGTTTTTGTGATCGTCAATGCTGGCAGTGATTATGCGAATCTCAGAGTGCTTCGTGTTGACGAAACCGGTGGACAGGTTCAGGAAACGCAAAGCTTTCGACTTACCGGAAACGTTCGTGTACCACCAATCATTCAAGGACGCAGACTGATCGTTTTGACGGATCTGGGTGAAGTCGTTGTTTATGATATTGAACCGACAGCAGAGACCAATCAGGTGACCGAGGCTGCGAAGCTGCCACCGTTTTATGAGCAACCCACGCCCACACAAATGGCAGTTGGACGAAGTCAGATGTGGATCACTGGTACGAGAATTGGTCGCTATGAATTGCAGATCAATACCGGTCGAGTGATCCGTGATTGGATCAAGCATGAGTTTGATACATTCATTGGAAAGCCTTACGCGGCGGATGATGCCCTGGTATATGCAAGGATTTTGCGGGGTACTTCGGCCATTCGTGTTACCGCAGCAGATCCTAAGAGTGGGGAAGAAATCTGGCGAACTGATGTGGGGGTACCTGTTGCTTTGCTTAGCGTCCCACCAGGCAGTGATGAAGTGCAGAGCGTGACAACGCAGGCCGCTTTATTCGAAATTGATGCGGAGGCCGAAAAGACGGGGTCGACAAGTGGTCCGATCGAGAACCCGG
The DNA here is from genome assembly GCA_029977825.1 of Planctomycetota bacterium. Lineage (GTDB taxonomy): Bacteria > Planctomycetota > Planctomycetia > Pirellulales > Pirellulaceae > Rubripirellula. The sequence goes on from JAPOKD010000173.1 coordinate 5,865, forward strand.
GTGAAAAGTCAGTGGCTATCAGGTTCGAGGATCCCATCGCCATCGATGAAAGTCGGAGTCTGATGCTGAATCAGGTTGATGGTCAATCAATCATCGTATACGAGCCAGAAAGAGAACGCGGAAAGCTACGACAATTAACCATGAGTTTCTCTGCCGGAAGGCCAGTTGACGGTGGAGTCGTCGCGGGAGGTGGTTTGTTCCTGCCGCTAAACAACGGCAGGGCTGTCTTGATGGATTGGCGTACCGGAAAGACCATTGGAACACCGTTCCAGCCTGCTAGTGACCCGAATCAACAAGTCAACTGGACCAACTCACTTACGCTGCCGAGCGATCCTGACCAGGTTGTTCTTGCGGACAGCCGCAGGAAGATGTATCGCTTACGCGTGGGTGATCAGATTCGCGAACTCGCATCTACCGATCTTGAGTTCGACTTGTTGGATCAGATCGCAGGTGTTGGCAATACAGTTGTGGGGACTACAGCTGGTCCAGCGGCAGACTTCATTGTCGGTTTTGATTTCGTTAGTCTGAAACCAAAATTCAAGACATTGCTCGATGGTCGTGTGGTCTGGGGACCGGTCGCCGTTGGTGACTATGGTCTGTATCAGACTGATGATTCACAGTTGCGCGGGATTGATGCAGAGGGAAAAGCGTTATTCCAGATTCCGGTTCCCGCTGGTTTGCCAGTCGGTAATCCGGTCATGAGCGATGGCAAGATTGTGCTTGCCGGAAAGGCTGGTTGGATCGTCGTGTTTGATCCTCAAACTGGAAATGTGACCGGGGAGACCGACTTGGGGCAGCCAGTTTCAGCTACACCATTGGTAAATGACGGGATGCTAGTGGTACCCGGCACTGAAGGTGTCATCTACAGGACGCCTGTCCCTGCCAATTAATTGATTCCACACCTTTTCCCATTGTTCCGTTGGAATACTTCCATGAGCATGCGAATTACAAGTTTGCTTTTTCTGTTGATCATCTGGCTGACGATGTCGCCCTGTGTACGGCCAGCCGCGGCGCAGTTGCTCAACTTTGCACAGCAGGGTGAACCGGCTGATCCCGGACTTGAGCTGCTGCAGGAGGAACCGCATGATCTTCTTTTTTTCACCGAAAAAGCAGGTGGTGGTTGGGCTAAGGCACTGTTGTTGCAGTTGCCCGGAAGAACCATGCCCGCGGACAGAAGCGGTTCATTGAAGCTGAACGTGCTGGGTATCGAAGGAAAAGATTTCACCGCCAAGTGGACCGATATCAAGGATATCGATTTTTGGGAAACGCGTCTTGAACGTGAAACGAAAGAGCGAATCGCTCGTGGTGACTTCAAGGGCGCTTACCCATTCATGTCTGTACTGATTCGAGATTTTCCGAATCGGGCCGGATTGCGAGAATTGAGGTGCGAGTTCCTCTGGCTGGATGCAATTGCACGGGCGAAGCGGAAAGAGCTGGCTCCGACTTTGGCAATGCTAGAAGAACTAAGGCGGTACGGGCCGGAGTACAAACGCTCTCTGGTGCTCGATGCCATTGGCCGAACGACTGATCAGCTGATGCAGCAATTGATGGATGCGGGCGATTTGGATCTCGCCCAGAAGATGTTGGCTCGTCTCGAGAAAGATTATGCAAATGACAATTTGCAGTCAATCAAAAAATGGAACGCAGAGTTCCTCCGAATGGCGACTGTGAAACAGAATGAAGCCAAAGCAGCATTGGAAGCCAAGGATTATCGTGCTGCTCGTAAGCTATCACGTGAAAGTGTGTACCTGAAGCCGGATATTCCTGGTGGAACCGAGCTCGTTAAGTTGGTCGATCGTGTCTATCCACTGATTAATGTTGGGGTCTTGCAAACTGCTACAGTTCTGGAGCCCACACGACTGGATAATTGGGGTGCTCGACGGTCAGGGCGTTTGTTGTATCGCACTCTTTTTGAAATGGAGGGGCCTGGGCCAGAGGGTGGAGAATATGACTTCATCTTTGGAGATGTCGAAATGAGCCCGGATCGCATGCACTTCGATCTGTTACTTGAGCCTGAAAAACTGGAGCCACCTTTGGATAAAGTAAGTGGTCCATTTTTAGCAGATGTGATGGCCAAAAGAGCGCAGGCGAATTCGGGTGACTACTTCTCGCCTTGGGCTGCGGCTGTTGATTCCATTGGTCTGGAAGGCCCCAAGCAGGTCTCCTTCAATTTACGCCGCCCCAATGTGTTGCCGACCAGTTTGCTGCAGATCCCAGTGGATGGTAGCTGGTTTGGGGATAAGCCCCTGTCACCGACTGGTGACTACCGTCGACAGGAAGTCGATGACGACGAAGTTCGGTACGTCCTTTCCGGGGAACCAAAAACAGAGACGCAACCACGTGAAATTGTGGAAGTGCGATGTGCGTCGGCAGCAGATGCGGTCAATCTTCTGCTGCAGGGTGAAGTGGATGTTTTGGACCAGTTGTTCCCCGCCGACGCGGTGCGGTTGCAGCGTAGCAAGTCCATCAAAGTATCCAACTATCCATTGCCCACGGTGCACATGCTGGTGCCGTGTTCCGATCACGCTTATCTGGCCGAAAGAACGTTTCGACGTGCATTGCTATACGGGATCAATCGTCGGGACATTTTGCAGGGTGAACTGCTGGAAGGTCTTGAGTTTGAGGGCTGCCGTGTGCTTTCAGGTCCATTCCCCGCAGGGATCGAACTGAATGATCCATTAGGCTATGGATATGATGAAAAAATCGAGCCGCGACCTTACGAGCCGCCATTGGCGAAACTTCTTCTGGCAATGAATACAAATCAGATGAAGGCCATGGCAGCACGCAAGAAAGTTGAAATGCCCGAACTGAAGCCGCTACGCCTGGCTTTTCCCCCTGATAATTTGTCACGGGTGGCGTGTGAGGCCATCAGTACGCAGTGGAAATTGCTCGGGCTTGAGGTCGAGTTGGTTCAACTTCCCGTCGGGAGAACTTTTCCGAAAAAGGATGAGGATATCGCCGATATCGTCTATGTCTCGGCAGCTGTATGGGAACCGATCATTGACGCGCGACGTGTACTTGGTCCCGAGGGTCTTGCCGGAAGTCAGGACCAACTCGTGGGACTCGGTTTAAGACAACTTGAGCATGCCAAGAATTGGCGTGAAGTGCGGGATCGACTATTGGAACTGCATTCGATTACCCATCACGAACTTCCCATCTTGCCGTTGTGGCAAATGGTGGAATCGTACGCTTATCGGCGTGAACTGGTGGGAATGGGATCCGATATCGTTTCGCTTTATCAGAACGCAGGAAATTGGCG
>JAPOKD010000832.1 GCA_029977825.1 Planctomycetota bacterium
CCCCTATCTGATCCATCACGACGACGCATGGCTCCGCACGCCGATCCAAGTACCCCGGAAACAAATAAAACACAGGCTGTTGCCGATTGGTCAGATTTGGATTTGAAAGAGTCTCAACAAAAGAGAACCCATCCAACGGATGCTCATCCGCATTTGGCTCCCACTTTCTTCCGGCCAGTTGAAGATAGGTTGGGTAAAAGTCCACCGTATGAACCAAGCGATGCGTAACGGTTTTAGACGGGATTTTACCGGGCCATCTTGCAATCAAAGGAACACGAATCCCACCTTCCGTAAACATTCCCTTCGTACCTTTCAGTGGCAGATTGTCCTTGTGTGTCCCGCCATTGTCAGACGTAAATAGAATCAACGTGCGACTTGCAATACTGTCGTTTTGGTTGCCATCACCATTGGGGTCGTCGATCACTTTCAACAAGCGTCCGACGATGGCATCAACACTGCGAACAAAACCGAAAAACGGATCGTTCCCAGAGGATGCTTGCAGATCAGGACGTGAGCGTACTGGCCCGTGGACGGCATAAGGATGGACCTGTACATAAAAAGGACTTTCATTAGCGGCAAAGGCCATCACAGTTTCCTCCATTGCGTCGGCCACCGCATCACTCACGTGCTTCGGACTGCCAGCGAGCGAACTCGGAAACTGATGCTGCTGCAAATACTCATCATCGTAAGGACTCGCAAAACGATCAAAATCTCCGCGGCCTAGCCCGCGAAATCCCCAGCCACCACTGCTGTTCTTGCTGGCGAAGCAGACAGGCTGGTGTCCTTGTGAATAACCCCCGATATTGACGTCAAAACCGACCTTCTCAGGCAATGTCTCTGGGCCTTCATGCCCGCCAACGTGATACTTGCCAATGTGTGCCGTTTGATAACCATTCTGCTTCAGAGCCTCGGCAACCGTTATGGCCTCAACTGCAACGTCTTCTGACTGTTTCGGCGCGGTGAACTTCGCCTTGTCACGGGAAACACCACCACGACCGTGGCGACTTAAACTGCCAACCACATAGACATCATTATGGACCCTTGCTGGATACTGCCCCGACAACATCGCCGCACGTGTGGGTGCGCAATTCGGCTGAGCGTACGCGTTTGTGAAGCATAAACCCTCATCAGCCAACCTCACCAAATTTGGGGTCTGATAGCCTGAACCATTACTGCCAAAGGTTGCTCTACCGACCCCGATTTGATTCCAACCCAAATCATCCACCATCACCGTGACGATATTTGGACTGCATTCAAGTTCACTCAACAAACCCACCTCGAATTCTGGATTTGTGTACCGTTTGAGCGGCTTTGTCTTCGCTGCCAGCATGGACTGGCGTGGAGCAGGACTATCTGAGGCTCCTTCAACCACCGCGTCGGACAATGGCAGTCCTACCAATTTGAAAATCAGATCGCTCTTGCCACCATTCCTGCCTGGAAGCCAAACGCGTTTTGTCGCCGAATTCTTCCGAATCAAAGATCCCCTGCGATAAAACGTGCCCAGATTGAACTTCAGCTTCGATCTCTGCGTGCTGACAATGAAGGCATACTCCCCCGGATCTAATTCCAAGGGTGAATCAAATGTAAACTGAATCGGCTGTCCACGTTTCAAGTGATCAGGCAGCGTGGCCTGCTCATCACGAAGTGAATCATTTGATGGCTTACCATCGACCAGTTTCACGAAGCGAATAGTGATGTCCTGCGCATCGACTATTTCATTCACTTGCAAAAGGAGCGCTGTAAGTGTCACGGGCGCATCACACCGGAATGTCTGCCCTTTTGTATTGCCTTTTTCAATGAGCGTCGCACCCTGAGCTTTGCCGGGTAACGCTGACGCCAGCTCACCAGAAACAAGCTCACACTCCGCAGCGGGCAGCACACCTGAAACACAGACTAACCACAAAACAGACAACGAACGCATGCACATGTATCTTTAACCTGATCAAAATCTTAAAGTGATTCCGGAACTCTGCCTTCCCAAGGCACCATGGTAGCAAGCAATGCTCGGCGCCGCTGAATCATACACGCAAAACCCAGCTTTTTCAGCCGCCGCTGTCTCCCACAGCCACAGTGGAACGTGGTCACTCTCATCAAGCCACACCCTTATCAGCCCACCCCGGTATCCGGCACGAGGGCGGAGTAACACAACGAACAATCAAGCACGACGAAAATCGGCGTGTTGCAGAAATCTCTGCATGAGCCGGGTGCACCTCCCGCGAAGCTGTTTGTGCAAACACCAAGTAAGGCAACCTGGACATCCCGGAAATATCGACGCGGGCACATGAACACCCCTCGCCGGATTCAACGGCGCGGACTTTGGTAGGGGTTCCCTGTCTCCGCGCGAACTACAGCATCCTCCTCAGAAGCCACTCCTAACCCCGGAAAGGCCGTTTTCGCATCGCTCACGCGACGACGGTTGCTGGTGGCCCACCTTGTTCCCGCCAAATACCCCAATAAGGAAAAAACACTGGAGCAAAACATCAGCCCCAAATCCCAAAGGCCAACCATGGCAAGCCAGTAAATCAATTCGTCCACTGTTGAAATGGTAAAGGAAGGCTGAAGAACACAGACCCCCAGCGTATATACCACCGTCAGTACTGCGGCGACCTGACACACGCGACTCGTCAAGCGGAGTCGCCCTCTACTCTCATCCCTCACGGCAAGAATACCGCTAAACATGAACGGCAGCACACATATCGCAAAGACCGACACCGTGATTGAAACAAGAGCCAACACTTCCTCATTAACTCCTAATGGATAAAACCTCGTCCCACCTCCATCGCGGTAGCGTTGAATTCAGGATACAACGTACATCAAACGATCCCATAACAACACTCAAATATCAAATACCGGTGATCATTCTCATAACCTCCCCCAAAGGATTGCGCCAGTGTGAGTGAAAGAATCTTGCTCGGTCGAACGCCCGGAAGGGACTTTCAAAATGCCTCAGAACCGTCACACAGTGGATAAGGTCGTTACCGAACTTCGTAAAGCTGATGTGAAACCTGGTAAGGGCAAGAAGGTGCCCGAAATTCGCAAGCTGCTAGACGTCACTTAACAGACGTATTATCGCTGGCGTCAGAACTACGGTGGCATGAAACTGGAGATGGCAAAGATGC
>JAPOKD010000942.1 GCA_029977825.1 Planctomycetota bacterium
ATGGACCAGTGCATGGATCGTGACCTCAATCACAGTCTTGCTGATTGTCCGTCCACAACCCTGGTACAGCCCGCAGATTGTCATCCCACTTTTGGGCATGGTTTTGGGAAATTCACTGACAGGAATTTCACTGGGACTCGATCGTTTCCTCAGTGAACTGAGAAACCGCCGTGGTGAAGTTGAGATGATGCTGGCATTGGGGGCTACGCGTTGGGAAAGTTGCCGGGGTGTATTTATCGAGGCCACTCGAACAGCAATGATCCCCATCCTGAACACGATGTCCGTCGCCGGTATCGTTAGCATCCCCGGAATGATGACCGGACAGTTACTCGCGGGTGCTGAACCGATCGATGCCGTCAAATATCAGATCATGATCATGTTTGTGATCGCAGCAGCAATTGCGATCGGAGTGGTGCTTTCACTTTCATTGAGTTATCTAAATGTGACAAACTCGAAGCATCAAATTGAATGGCACCGAATCGATCGACCGTGAATCATGGCCACGTCAAAACTGGAAGTAGACAAACGGCCTAAAATCTCTTGGCGCGTACAGCACAAGGGCCCAAATCATGACCGTGGTGACAACTGGTGAATACCAGGCATTGATCGGAAGTCGCATCGCGCGTCGCAAAGGGGTACACCAAGCGACATGTTCCATGATGCAGCAAAACAGGGCTGCAATCGCCAGTGGTGGATACCAATTCACGCCCTCTGCAAAGCTCAACATCTGCAGCAGCACACTGACAGCCATTGCCAGGCTGTCACTGCGAAAAAGAACCCAACCAGCCAGAATGACTGACATGGTACACAACCACTTGATGGGCCGAGCCAACCTGTAACGAACGGAATTTTTACATGCTCGCTCGAAGGCAAGGGCAACGCCGTGCCAAACACCCCACAAGACAAACGTCCAAGCCGCCCCATGCCATAATCCCCCCAGTGTCATCGTGATCATCAGGTTACGGTAAGTCACCCAATGACTGACACGACTACCTCCCATCGCAATGTACACATAATCCCGTAACCAGCGTGAAAGCGTCATGTGCCAACGATGCCAGAACTCGGACATCGATTCCGACAGATAGGGATGCCTGAAGTTGACAGGAAATCGATAGCCCAACATTTTTGCTCCACCGATCGCAATATCACTGTAGCCTGAAAAGTCGTAGTAAATCTGGCCAGCATAAGCAAACACAACAATCCAAACAGTCAGTCCACTGTAGAGATCTGGTCCCGCAAAAACGACATCCACCGCCTCGCCAAGCCGGTCCGCAAGCAAGACTTTCTTGACCAGACCTCGCAACATCTGCTGCGCCCCAGCGTAAAAACGCCGCTTGGAAAACCTTGGCACAACTGCCAATTGCGGAAGCAGTTCGCGGGCCCGAACAATCGGTCCCGCAACCAATTGCGGAAAGAACGCGACATATAACGCAAAGTCCATGAAGCGATTAACGGGCTTCAACACGCCTCGATAGACATCGATCGTATAGCTGAGAGTTTGAAACGTGTAAAACGAAACCCCCACTGGCAGAATGATATTCAACGTCTCACCACTCAAGCCAATCGCCTGCAAAGCAGGACGCGCTGATTCAATGAAGAAATTGAAGTACTTGAAGAAACCAAGCACACCGAGATTAACTGCCAAACTTGTAATGAGCAGAGCACGACGGAACACGGTTCCAGACGAGCGAACCATCGCCCTTGCAATGCAATAATCAACAACGGTGGACAGAGCAAGCAGACTGCAAAAACGATAATCCCAGTAGGCATAAAAATAATAACTGGCGATCAACAACACTGCGTTCCGAGTTTGTCTCCTGCGGCAAAGCCAGGCGACAATCAACACACAACAGAAGAAAATCGGAAACTCGAATTGCGTAAAGAGCATCTGCTTCAGTCCCTGCTTTCTTGAGAAGGCAGGTTGGACCCACGACGCAGATCTGACAGCGCTTCAACCAGCGTGGCAGCCAACACCTGATTGCCCACTTGATTCAAATGACCTGAACCAATTCGGCCATTATGGAATCCATGTGGCCAACGTCCATCAGATGAAACGGTATCCCGCAATTCATCTCGTGCATCCACCACGCTCATCCCCAATTTCTTTGCAGCCTGTTGAAGCAACAGGAACTGATCCACAGTCGGATCCTGCCAACGGACCTTGCCATCGACAATCTGCGGCGCAAGCGGAGCATACAACAGCACTACTGGCAATTCAGTTGCGTTACTGATGGCGGTCAAAGCATTCAACCATAAAACGCCGTCATCATGACGCAACATGTCACCCGGCAGCTTGTTATTTCCAGTTTGCCCGAGGCCCTCACTTGGGCTGTTGTGGACAGATTGAGAACGAACGGCGTTGACCGGACCGACAGCAAACCGCAGACGTCTGGGGGTTGCTCCATCTGGTTCACGCAGGACATTGCGGGCGGCCTGTATCACAAATGCGGG
>JAPOKD010000183.1 GCA_029977825.1 Planctomycetota bacterium
AAAGGGAAAAACTATCAAAGATGATTTGCATTACTCCGCTGATGGTTATGTGACTCTCGGACAACGATTTGCTGATCAGGCAGTTCAATTGATTGAATCACCCAAGGACGTGAACGCTGGAAAAACGAAAAAGCCGTGAATGGGTCGCTTGGGTTGGCCTCTCTTAATTGATTTGTGATGGGAAAAATGATGACAGAACATATCGGGAATGAGGTCAGGCCATGGTTGTTGGCCGAATGCAATTATCAATACATCAAGAATGCCGACATTCGAGTCGCTGTGATTCCTCTGGGAGCAACAGAACCGCACAATCTGCATTTGCCATACGGAACTGACGTTTATGAAGCAGCCATCATCGGTGAACGCATTTGCCAAGAGGCGTTTCAGAAGGGAGCAGCTGTCACATTGCTGCCGACAATTCCCTTTGGTGTGCAAACGAACATGCGTAAGTTGCCGCTGGCGATCAACGTGAATCCGGTGACTCTTGATCTCTTGCTGACGGATCTCGTTGAATCTCTGGTTAACTCTGGAATCAGGAAAATCGTGCTTCTGAACAGTCATGGAGGCAACGATTTCAAGCCATTGCTGCGAACTCTGGCTGGAAAGGATCTGACGGTTTTCCTGTGCGACTGGTTCAAAATGGTCCAAGATGTTTACTCGTCAATTTTTGAATACCCCGAGGATCACGCGGGTGAAATGGAAACATCGATCGCGTTGGCCTACTTTCCTCACTTGGTGGCTGCTGCAGCTGACGGTTCGCTGCAGGCCGATGACGGTGACACACGTGAGAATCGTTTTCACGCGGTGAATCAGGGATGGGTGCAGATCACGAGAAGGTGGGATTTGTTGACCACCAATTGCGGATCCGGGTTCCCGCACGCTGCTACAGCAGAAAAGGGGGAACGGTTGATGGAGTTGATTTGTGAACGAATGGGACAGTTTCTTCTGGAGTTATCAGAATCAAAGCTGGATAGTGATTTTCCATTCGTGGAAGCAAAGGCCTGATGGATCAGTCGCATGCACACTCCTGGTGGAGGACGGTATTTTCCCCATTTGACACTGGTGACAGATTTGCGGGCGATAGGATTTAGTGTGTTTGGCAGTCAGGTCGGATCGACCGTGTCGTGCCTTATTCAAGCTCTTTTCATTGGCTTGGCATTGATTTCCTCTGGCTGTGGCGTTATTTGGGTCTAGGCTTGACGTGAGGCTGGTCGTTCATCGGGCGTCTAACCCGTTATTTCTACATATTTCATGGTCATCGAGAGCTGGTTGATGAATCGCTTTGGGCTCGCCTTATCCGGTGGTGGATTTCGTGCCTCGCTCTATCATTTGGGTGTGATTCGGTACTTACGTGATGCCGAACTCATCCAGAACGTGAATCAAATCACCTCAGTGTCGGGAGGGAGTGTCGTCGCTGCGCATCTGGTTCTGAATTGGGATCGCTATTGCGGAAGTGATGAAGACTTTGACGAGGTCTCAGGCGAATTGATTCGCTTTCTGCAAATGGATGTGCGCAATCGTATTGTTCGTCGTTTCCCGCTTGCTTCGATGGTGAATTGGGGCCGTCGTACCGTTCGGCTGCCGGCATGGCGACAATACACCAGAGCCGGGTTGCTAGAGCAGCATTATCAACAGCATCTTTATGGCGATGTGGGGCTGTTCAGCCTCCCCGATTCACCACGACTGTACATTCTTTCCACGGACCTCAGTGAAGGCTCACTTTGCGCCTTCCATCGCGAGGGTCTGTTGTTGCATCGGCGCACCGCCAGTGGTCACGATGAGTTCGAGAAACTGCAGATCGGGCTGGCCACGGTTGCGATGGCTGTTGCTGCGTCATCAGCCTTTCCGGGGTTCTTCCCGCCGCTGGAGTTGCGGGGAAGTGATGTGGGTGCGTTGGAGGGTGAATTCGCGCGGCACGCCTTCACGGACGGAGGGATCTATGACAACCTTGGACTACGGATGTTTCGACATCTGCAAAGTTCTTCATTGCGGGAGGTCTCCGAGTTTGGTGAACAGGATATTTTGAATCGCGATGCGATTCTCGGAGCACTCAGAAACGCAGCAGGGCAGTCCGACGGGACTCCTTCCGGCAAGTTGTGGAACCTGCTGCAAAGTAATCATGAAACGCATTCAGGTAACGCGCCATCAGAAGAAGCACTGGCTGCTGCCCTGAGCAATATCGGCACGGTTTTGAAAACGACAGAAATGCATCGTGATCCTGTTTTCCAAACAGTAAGACTGGAGGATGAAAGTGCACAGTCACTGTTGAATGAATACAGCGATTCACCAGATCCCATGGATCGAACGGATGCTGTCTGGCTGAATCGTCAACTGGTAAGCCAGATTCTGAAACAGGAATCAGGGCAGTCATGTCTGCGGGACAGCACAGATCGCATTGACAGTATTTTGGTCAGCAACGCAGGAGCATCATTTAAAGTTCGCGCGGATGGTCGGGCAGGTGGTTTGATGTCGACTGCGATGAGGGCGACGGACATTTTGATGGATCGTGTCTACCAACTCGAAATGGGATCCTTCGAGCGAAGTTCAGGTTCACTTTTCATTCCCATCACACAGATCGTCTCACAGGGACAGGATCCGTACGCTCCTCACCCTGAAATTCAGAGGCAGGCTGCGCTGATTCGTACTGACATGGATCGCTTCACCGATCTCGAAGTTTCAACCCTGGTTCAGCATGGATACTGCGTTGCGAGGCAACGTTGCTGTAATATCCAAGGTCACGTCTCAACTTCGAAATCCACCGGAAAACCATGGAATCCAGTGGAGGTCAGTCCCAGAGGTTCACGTCGCAAAAACAGCGAACCTCTTTCTCTGAATGATGAGTCAACCGCTTTGGAAACCGCTCAGTGGCTCAAAAAGTCGGCCTCGCGGCACGTATTCAGTACTTTGTTGGCCGTCAAGGATTGGCCGAGTTACATCTGGGCACCTCTGTTCTTGGCAATCGTGTTTACTTTGCCCTATATGCTCTATCGATCCCAGAGAATCGCAACTCAGCAAGCTTATGTGCTCGAGGCCGTGTCCAAGACCAGTCCGTTGTACAAGAAAATTCTGGACTTGCTGGACTCTGAACCTATTCACGAAATCACCGCGGTCAACTTTGAAGAAGTTGAGACGCTTCCGGATGTTTCGATAGCAGGTGTTGAGGTTATCTCTGATAATCGTATTTTTGATCTGAGAGATTGGGGAGCAACGAATGAAGCTGAGGAATGGCAACCGTACTCGTTCAGTCGTATTCGAATGCGACGCAAAGCTGATTCGGAAAAGAATGACCAGTTAGGAATTCACCTGTCAACGGTCGACGAGAAACTGGAGTATCGGTGTCTTACGCCCGGATTGGAGCCTAAATTCTCTCGTTGCATGTCTGAAACAGGTGGATACATCTGGGATGTGCGGTTTGACATGTCGGCCATCGCGCTCAACGATGAGACGATCGGCGTGTTTGAAACCATGCTACCGCGGGATATGGCGGAAGTGGTTGAGAATCAGGGGCGATTTCGCTTCACGATCGCCAACGACACCGGATTGGCGCAAATCTGGATTCTGATGCCATCCGGCAGACCTTACGACCAATTTCAGATATGGTCTCACCCCATTGGACAACCTGAATTGAGTGAAATGGTTGTGCCCGCAACAACCGTTGATTTACCCATTGGTTCGATCGCTACCTTCCAGTTGATCAATCCGAAAAGTAATCGCCGGTATGAATGCCGTTGGGTGTGGACTGACGTGGTGGTCGGTGGCTAGCCTGCCCGCCCTGGTCAGTTGCCGTTTAAGTTCACTTTCTACTGTTCGGTCACCACCGGAGTGACACCGAATGTTTCCGATAGTTCCAGAAGCAGACGCTCTGCCGGATTCAAAGTGGATCTTTCAGCAAGCACACGCCGCGCAAGATCAGGCTTGTCCGTGATAAGTCCGTCCACGCCAATCCCGATCATCCGGGACATGGTGACTGCATCGTTTACAGTCCACACGTACACCTCTTTTCCACTCGCATGCGCACGTTGGATGAACGATCGGTTCACGAACATCGCATTGACGGCCAGAAAGTCTGCTTGGATATTCTGAATCTTGCCGCCCAGCACTGACATCAGCAGACCAACCCTGCAGTTGGGGGCCAGTTGCTTCATCTTGGTTGCCGCATTCAAGTTCAGCGACATGTACATCACATCTGACTCCATGCCATGTGCATTGACGATGTCCAATACACGCTGTTCAAGGTCTTTATCGTGCCCGTAATACTTGAGTTCGATAACGACCTTCGTTTTGCCTTTGCAGACTGTCAGTAGTTCGGCCAGCGTTGGCACACGTTCGTCACGGAAGATCGGATCCTTGTGACTGCCAACGTCAATCGATGCGAGATCTGCTACGGTAGCATCCCAGATCTTGAGATCAACGTTGGCTAACTTCATGAAGTCACTATCGTGAAAGACTACTACCTGGTCGTCACTAGTTTCCTGCACATCGACTTCAACCCAGTCAGTGGAATAGTCAATGGCTTGCAGCATTGCAGCCAAAGTATTTTCAGGAGCGGTAGCGGAGGCGCCCCGATGTGCAATGATTTCAACATCATCCTCGAGACGAACACTTTCCAGGGTCCAGATTCCAATGATGGCCGCCGCCACTAATCCAATCAGACTTCCAGCGATCAGACGCTTGCCGGTGATGCGGATGACACCTTGCACATCAGATGCGATTTTCGAAGTGTAGCGTGTGGACTGTAAATGATTGTTGTCACAGCCAATTTCCAAATATAGGTTCAGCCACAACGCCGCGAGCAGACCACTGCTGACCATCTGGATTACCAGATTGAGGATCCCAAAAAGCAGTAGAAAAGCTCCCAGGGCGATCACCAGATAATTCAGGGAAGTGACCGCATCGGGGATGATCCATCGACCAACCCAAATTACCAGTGATGTCACAATGGCTGATAAGCCGAATCCAGCGACAATCCAGAGGGTGAACAGGGAGACGATTCGAGCACGTGATCCATCCGTCCGACGATTACTCTCGGAAAGTGCCTTCGATGCCGGAGTTTGCTCGAATAGTATCAGTGGCAATGCGAGTATCCAGCTGGACAAAAGTCGTAGCAGGAAAATTGTGAACGTGAGGGCCAGAAACACGCCGATCGTAACAGCCACAATGAATTCAGTCGGCTTCTCCTGAAGATAAAAATTGATGTCGAATCTGCTCAACAGCATCGCGTACGTGACCGCTGCGATTCCGATAAATGGTGCCGCCAAGAGGCCTACACGGATGATGATGCGGGCCGTGACCTGACTGATTTGCCATGTATGCCCCAGAGCAAAGCGAATCGCAACCATGGTGTCGGTCTTATGGTCGACCGGGGTTGCAAGAATAGCCATGAGTGCCGCCTGCCCCAGAATGATGATTCCCAGCCACAACGCACCCAATGTGATCACGCAGATCCAGCCCGCTGGTTCAAGCAGGAACAAAAGAATGTCCTGATCTGCGAGTACCGCTTTGCCAGAAAGGTGGAGAAGCAATTGGGACAATGCAGCCAACAGCGGCGTCAGTGCGACGACGGCGATGACCGTGTAGAGACCATGGGTCAGGAATAATTTTGGCCAGTGACGGCCAAAATCGGCCAGCGTTTTCTGAATCGTTTGACTTGGCGCCGTCCTCGATGTGATCAACTAACTAATGGCTCGTCTTCTGGGGGCTGGGTTGCGGAAATCTGTTTTGCTTTGTCCTTGACCACTGCCATCAGTTGTCGCACGGTAATTGCAACAGCAAGCAGGGAAATGCCGGTCAGCAGGAAATCAATGCCCGCAAGAATACCAATGATCTCAAGAGCTTCTTCGCCCGTTCGCTTGTACATCCAATAACCGAGACCTATGGCGATGACGCCACTGAAAAACAGCATGATCCAACCCTTTGCCGGACGATAGCTGAACGCGGTGACCAGTTTCCAGATACCACCGGCCACGAAGAAAAAGGACATTATCAGGATGACCATCTTCGGGCCAATCCATGGTTCGGCCAGTAGGCTGATCCCTGACACAGTCGAAACCAGACCAATGGTGAGAGGTGCAATTTTTTGCGACCAACGTTCTGCCCACCAACCGGTCACCAACTGGACGATTCCAGCAACCAGGAGAACGATGCCAATCACACCTACCACCCACGTTCCGGCCACACTCGGTGCCGCGAATGCCAGACAACCCAATAGCGTGAGAACACTGCCTAGCAGGAAGAGCGGCATCGTCCGAGGGAATTCACGGTCTTTCATGGTTGATCACGGGTACACAGGGAATGCAGTTCAGGCGGCAAGCAAGCCATGGAGCGACCTGTTCACCGAGGGAAATAAAGCGTCCGGTTTCCATTCAGACCTGCGGCCTGAGTCGGTGTCAGACGAAGCCGAAATGGGTGTCTATGGGAAACCTTCGGGACGATAGCTTAACCGATCAATCTACCCTTTTGTGAATTCCAGTGGTGGAGTTCCTTCGGTGTCGCCAATCATATAAAAGTCGAGCTTCCCGTCTTTGAACAGAACCTGAGCCAGCATCACACCGTCATCATTCATCTCCATCGCCAGAATTCCTTTGTCATCTACATCCCAGACGCCGGTTACTTTCTGTGATTGATCTCCTTGGGAATAGGTCCATGAAAAGGTACCGTCTTCTTCGAGATCCATCTCAAAGACGCGTCCGTCTCGATCGGCTGACCATGAACCATCAAGTTGATCTTTTGAAATTTTGGCTGTTGGTTGAGGTGGAAGGACTTCCTTGGGTGGATCGGGGATTTTCGCATCCGGGTCAACACTCAGCAGCAACTGGATTGCAACGGGGTCAGTTGGCGTGAGAGCAACCAGACGTTTCAGTTCCGTTGCTGCTGCCTGATCGTGTCCCGCTGTTATGTATTGGTACGAAAGGACAAGTAACGCAGCGTTGTCGTCGGGGTTTTCCGTGACAAATTGCTCGAGTTTCCGCAATTGCTCCGTGTAGATCTCAACCTGCGGGTACAGACCAATCATAGTGGTCCAATCCCAACCAGGGCCGACGCTCAAAACAGCATACAATGTTGCTGCCGATTCTTGATATTGCCCCAATGCGAATAGAGTCAATGCACGGAATTCATGCATGACTGCATCATTGGGGCTTTCTTTGAGTGCTGCGTCGGTGGCTTTCAACGCTGCTGCGTAATCACCTGCATAAAAATCATTTCGAGCTTGATCAAACGTTGTCAGCGAAATTTCTGGCACCTCTGCAGCGGGTGCGTCTGTCGGGTTGCTCGAGAGAGTTGTTTCACCGGGGGCCATGATGATCGGCTGTGAATAGTCGTAGACGCTATTGTCCACAATCACTGTGCTAGGCGTCACATACGGGTTGTAGTAATTGTTGTAGCCAAAAGCCCAGCCAACTCGATTGATACCCCATGTTGTCAATCCAAATGCGGTGAGGGCTGGGTATCGGTTCCACCAGTAATTCCAGCATGTAGGTGGTCGCCATGGGTGGTGCCACGAGCCATGATGCCAGTGGTGATGGTGGCTGTAGTGGTGATCATACCAGTTGTCCCATCCGTATCCTGGTCGATTATGGTCCGGGTGATGGTACCCGGGGCGTTGCTCAAGGCGGTCATTCAATGACGCACGTCGGTCGTCAATGCTGGGACGGTCTGGCCGGTCAGGTCGGTTAGGACGACCACCATCGAGGCCCGGTAAGCTGGGGCGTACCGAAGGGCGGTCAGTGCCAGGACGTAAACCGTTTCCGGGGCGATCCGCTGGCAGTGTCGATGGGCGACCGTCGGGTAGTGAGGGTCGAGTCGAAGGGCGACCGTCGGGTAGTGAGGGTCGAGTCGAAGGGCGGCCATCGGGTAGTGAGGGTCGAGTCGAAGGGCGGCCATCGGGTAGTGAGGGTCGAGTCGATGGACGGCCATCGGGTAGTGAGGGTCGAGTCGATGGACGGCCATCGGGTAAGGAAGGCCGAGTGGACGGAAGCGACGGACGCGTGGAAGGTATTGAAGGACGTGTCGAGGGGAAGGATGGTCTTGTGGAAGGCATCGACGGGCGTGTCGACGGCATCGACGGACGTGTCGAGGGGAAAGATGGCTTGGTGGACGGCATTGATGGTCGAGTCGATGGGAATGACGGCCGAGTCGAAGGCATCGATGGACGGGAGACGGACGGCATGCCTGTGCTTGGTCGGGTCGGTCGACTGAAGCTGGGGCTGGGTCTGCTGGTCGTGGGACGACTCATATTGCCACGGCTTACATTCGGGCGACTCATGTTCGCGCGGCCACCACCTCCGCCGCCGCGTCCGCGAGCATGCAATGCGCTCAACGGTGTTATCAGCAAGGCTCCAGTCAGCAAGAATTTGGATGCTATCTTCATCATCGGTTGATTCTCAAAAGTGTACGGTTGTGCGTTGGGGGACATGTGGGAGACCTGCTGGATCATTTGGCCGATCGCGTCGGCGGTGGCGGGCGTTTTACCATCGTGATTGGTTCCATATCCTCTCGAACATTACCAGCGACAATCAGACTGCGGTACTGCCATGTCACCATTTCAGCATCGTGAAGAGTGTAGGCTGAGGTTGCGGTGACAGTTTCACCACTCGCGGTAACACCGGCAGAAGTCAGCAGCCATTCCTTGCCGTGTTTGGTCCACAGCCCGCTAAAGAAACCACCATCAGAATCAAACGTCCACGATCGAATCTTTTTTCGGGCTGGATCCCAGCCAATGCGCTGAACTCCGTTCATCTCATTACCATCTCGCGTTTGCACAGTGAAGCGTCTAAGCAAGTAATTTCCATCTTCGGACCAACTGCAGTTTGTATGAACTACCGCATCATCATCTTCATTCACCCAGTT
>JAPOKD010000099.1 GCA_029977825.1 Planctomycetota bacterium
CCGGGACACTTGCGGGTATCGCACCTGCTGTCCATGCGGCAAGAACAGAGATTGTTCCTGCGTTACGACATGCATGATTTGTTCATTTCCCTGCCCGTCAAAAAGACTGACGTTGTCATGCGGCGACGGAACGACCCTGCGTGATCTTGCTGTGCTGCACCCAGCAAAGCATACCAGGCTCAAAGCGTGCAAATTCGCCATCACCTAAAACATCACTGAACCGCGACAATTTCATCAGCTTGCAACGATATCGCTGATATCAATCAAATGTAACTGCCTGCCTTGACCGACCACCGGTGCATCGACACAAACTAATTTTCCATCGGGTGAATATCGCGGGTGAGTGTCGACTCGCCACTCTCCGGTGTACGCTGCAGGCAGATGCAATTCAGCCAAATCGATCCTGTTTCCTGAAGCGACTTCATAAAGATGAGGAGTTTGTATCCTTTCGCGAGTCTTGGGATAGGTGTCATTGAGAATCCACTTTCCACCCGGTAGGTAACTGATATGCCCACTTGGATCCAGAACGCCTCGTCCCACTTCACGCACATCACCTCCGCCATCTACATCTTCAAAGAGGAAATTCCCCCAACCATCGTTTCCATCCCAGTAGCGTGACTGCGCCAAGATACTCTTCGAGTCACGCCAAATGAAGTGCGAAGTGTAGCCATTGGGACACACGATTCTCACATCGGAACCGTCCGAGTTGGCAGTGATTGCCCGCGTCAATCGCGAGCCATCAGGGTAGCGCCAACGATGCAGGGCGATAAAACGTTTCCCATTAGGGCTAAAGAGCAGATGATTGAAATAATGCTTGATTCCCAATTTTTCCTGAGGAATACTCCCTGTTCGAGCAATGTCAGCTAAGGAAAGAATCAACTCTGCCTTTCCCGATTTCAAATCGATCCGCACAATGCCCGAATCCTGCGGGGCGGGATCATCACCATACGGATCAGTTAGACCTGCGTATCCGTATCCGGGACGCACATCATTGATTCGCCGAAAATCGGGAGACACCGCAAATTTCCCATCGGGGCTGACACAATAGATCGGATGCGGCAAAGTCCTTGTTTCCATCGTCAACACGTTCATGATCCGCGAAACAAATCGCCCATCTTCACGGTCATTCCAAATGACTTCATGAAGCGATCCGGGCAACCATTGCAGCATGCAACCCTGCTGCCAGCACCAACTGTTACTTGTCCCAAGCCTGACCCAACTGTTGCCCTTCTCCAGATCAACCATACCAATTTGAATTTGATCATCGGCCTTGGGACTGCGGTGCTCGAAATCTACCTGCATCCCCAATACAAAGCGTGACGTCGGGTCAAATTGAAGCTTGTCGTAATATCCGAACCAATGATGCTTTGGCCCGCGTGTGATCTGCCGAACCCGACTCTGCATCAATGCATTCATTGCATCGCAGCAACTCACCGAAACATCCGCGACAGCAGCACCAGACGCGGAAGCAAGAAAGGAACGGCGACTTATCTGATAACTTGACATTGGAATAAACCTTTCTCTTGACCAACCAGCGTATCGACTGACAGCGCGTCGCACCCGGCAATGTGCTTCTGTACTGACCAGCTAATTCTACACACGTTTCCACCCGTTGTTGCATCTGTCGTCCCATGGCATCCGACCGGTATTTCCATATATCCGCAACTGCGTCAGTACCGATGACCTTGCTCTACTGGTGCTTGCTCAATCAGGGTTCGACAATGACCCGATGCGGTTGAGCCCCAGAGCCCACCAAACAAGACGCACACACCGACTTGCTTAGAATTTTTGACTCTGTAAACAAACGTGCAATCGGCAACGTCATCAGAGCCCCCCGGCCATAACCTCGAAACTAATTCCGGTGCAACTTGCCCGCCAACGTGCATTGGTAAGAAACAGTCTCAAACGAAAACCGTGATACCCACGCCTGATTCAACAGTCACGGTTACACCACGCCACTCCAGAAGCGATTGAAAAAGGAAACGTGTGTGGGACTCAAATACATACCATTTTTCCATACTTCGGGCCCCCGTGTCCGGCAAACACCCTCCACGCCCAACCAAACGACGGTTTCTTTTGATACACTTTATGCGCATTCGCATCTTCTCAGAAAACGCACACTGGGGCCAAGCAAAAAATGCTTCTTTTCAGTTGATGGTCATTCAAGAACGTCGGCATCCGCGTCGCCAGGGCAGCAGCGCAAGACCTGATGTTAAAAGCGTTGGGTGACCACATTACGTCCGGCAACGATCGTTTAAATTGTGTTCATGAACCGCGGCAGTGTCCAGAAATGCCGCAGCGAGTCGAAAGTACAAAACCGAAAAGAATGCAACCGTATCCATCATGAAAGATAAAGAAGAACTGACGCCGGAAGCTTTTGTCACACTGCTCCACCAGTTCGCACTTGACTTGCTTCAACGTTCAACCCTGGACGAAATCTTTTGGCTCATTGCGGACCGCATGATCGCTGGAATTGGATTTGATGTAATTCTGATGGATGTGCTGATGCCTGAATGTGATGGCATGCAGGCAACAAAGAGAATTCGAAAGCTGGAAAACAAGCGTGAGGGACGCGTTCCCATCATTGCGTTGACTGCACAAGCTCTGTCAGGTGACCGGGATGCCTGCCTTGAAGCTGGCATGGATGCTTATGTCAGCAAACCCATTTCGCAAACACAACTACACACGCTGATGGAACAGAACACCTGATTTCGATTAATGGCGTGCCAACCGGAGCGGGCAGCATCAGTGACAGCCCTTGGGATCCTGACTCCCCGATTCAATCACGCCAGTAACCTTTGTGACTGGATTTCGCGATGAGAGATCGACATCTGAAATGCGTTGCTTCAAATACTGCCATCGTCACATGGTGGCTTCCCGGACTCGCCGAAAAAATCAGCACAAATTTTGCGTGGCATGAACAAGTGCTGGTGTCCAGCATTTCCTGATGAATCTCATGATGGCGGCAAACACTGCCCCAGCGACACGACACAGCCTGTCCAGCCACGAAAATCTCTGATGCGAGCAAAGCAGCCCTTCTGCATTGCGTCAGTCAACGTTAAGTTGCGTAAACGGGGTAGAGCAGCACTAACAGCGTTTGCTCAGGAAAACGCAGGCTGATTGAGGTTCGGAGCGTAGCCCGCATCCTCACAATTTAGCGAAACTGCTGTCTGAGTCAGCGACGGCCGCGTGAACATTCAGCAACCGCTGGGAAGCGCCCCTATCAACCGGTGGGCAAAACGCCCCACACGACACCGCCACTTTCGACCAACGCCAGATTATTGATGAAAGCACTTGTCAAACAAAATCGGGAACCCGGACTCACGCTCACCGACGTGCCTGAACCTCAAATCGGCATCAACGACGTGCTCATCAAGGTTGACCGGACTGGCATCTGCGGCACAGATGTTCATATCTATAAGTGGGACGCTTGGGCACAAGCAACAATTCCTGTCCCGATGGTTGTTGGACATGAATTCGTCGGCGAGATCGTCGAGGTCGGATCGAATGTCTCTGACTTCCGGACAGGAGAAATCGTCAGCGGCGAAGGTCATGTGGTTTGCGGTCGCTGTCGCAACTGTCTTGCGGGACGCAGACACCTGTGTGCGGACACCAAAGGAATCGGCGTCAATCGACCTGGCGCGTTTGCCGAGTATCTGTCGCTACCCATGACAAATGTCTGGCCTCATGATGCATCGATTGATCGAGACGTTGCCTCGATTTTTGATCCCTTTGGAAATGCTGTTCATACAGCCCTGTCGTTCCCAGTCCTGGGTGAGGATGTATTGATCACCGGAGCAGGCCCGATTGGCTGCATGGCCGCCGCAGTTGTCAAACACGCGGGTGCCCGCTATGTGGTGGTGACAGATGTGAACCCCTGGCGTCTGGAGTTGGCAAAAAAGATGGGAGCCACGCGTGTTGTGGATGTCCGGTCCGAGAGCATCAGTGATGTTCAGAAATCGCTTGGGATGACAGAGGGATTTGATGTGGGCCTAGAGATGTCAGGCAGCCCTGATGCGTTTCGCCAGATGGTCAAGGAAATGTGTCATGGTGGTAAAATCGCAATGCTGGGCATCCCCTCGGAGGAGATGGCAATCGATTGGAACGAGGTTGTCTTCAACATGTTAACCATCAAAGGCATCTACGGTCGGGAAATGTATGAAACATGGTACAAGATGACCGTGCTGATTCAGGGTGGGCTAGATCTTGCTCCCGCCATCACTCACCGATTTGATTACACCGACTTTGAAAAGGGATTCGAAGTCATGATGTCTGGCAAGTCTGGAAAGGTGATCCTCAACTGGCAGTAACGACTGACACGCCGCCCACCATCCGCCCCCTGCATCCTTGACACGACTACCATCAACCAACAGCGAATAGCAAAGACCCATGCCTGAAACCTTCCTGACGAACATAGAGAACCAACTCAACGACATTCGTGAACAAGGCCTGTTCAAAGCAGAACGTACGATCACGACCCCGCAGGATGTCCACATCCAGGTCAACCATGGTGACAGCGTTCTGAATATGTGTGCCAATAATTACCTGGGACTTTCGGAACACCCAGAAGTGGCCAAAGCAGCTCATGAGGGTCTGGATGAGTGGGGCTACGGTTTGTCTTCCGTACGTTTTATTTGCGGAACTCAGGCGGTCCATCAGAAACTTGAACGCAAGCTGAGCGAGTTTCTGGGCACAGAGGACACGATTCTTTATACATCGTGCTTTGATGCCAACGGTGGCTTATTCGAAACAATCCTGACAGCAGAGGATGCGGTGATTTCGGATGAATTGAACCACGCTTCAATCATTGACGGAATTCGCCTCTGCAAAGCACAGCGCCATCGTTATCGCAATAACGATCTCGCAGACCTGGAAACGAAACTCAAGGACAGTCAATCTTCTCGATACCGCCTGATTGCAACCGACGGCGTATTTTCGATGGATGGCCATATTGCCAATCTGCCGGGTATCTGTGACTTGGCTGAAAAGTACGATGCACTCGTGATGGTGGATGATTCGCACTCAGTCGGCTTCATGGGAAAAACCGGACGCGGGACACACGAGCACCATGACTGCATGCAACGGGTCGACATCATCACCGGAACGCTCGGGAAAGCACTGGGTGGTGCCAGCGGCGGCTATACCAGCGGACGAAAACCGATCATTGATTTGTTGCGACAGAAATCACGCCCCTACCTGTTCTCCAATTCAGTCGCTCCTCCAATCGTTGCGGCCTCGGTGCGGGCCATTGACTTGCTGAGCGAGTCAACTGAATTGCGAGATCGGCTGGAATCCAACACAAGACGCTTTCGCGCCGGAATGGAAGCGGCAGGGTTCAACCTGCTTCCGGGGGAGCACCCTATCGTTCCGATCATGCTGGAAGATGCGGTGCTCGCTACACGCATGGCTGACTTGATGCTTCAAAAAGGTGTCTATGTGATTGGCTTCTCATTTCCTGTGGTACCCAAGGGCAAGGCCCGTATCCGAACCCAGATCTCGGCAGCACACACGGAGCAGGACATTGACTTCGCCATTGAGAAATTCATCGAAGCAAAACAGGAACTCGGGATTTGACCTGTCTGGCGTTCTGTGACTCAAGTCACCCAACGTCGCCGGTCACTTCACACCAAAAAACAGCCAATCGGTCTGTTCTTCCTGAACCATGGGGTTGAAAGTACGAACCGGCTCGACATGCGTCGTGCCGAACACCGACTTCATCGCTTCCGCGAAACTGCTGCTTTCGGCATAGGACCAAACGGCCAGCACACCGCCCTCTGTCAAATGTTTTCGCCCAGCCCTCAAGCCAGCAGTGGTATAGAAAACATGCTCCTCACAGCCCAACTGATCTGCAGGTGAATGATCCACGTCGATCACGATGAGATCATACTTCCTATGAGGCTCATCCAACAAATATTGATACACGTCACCAGCAGTCAAACGAAGCCCATGCGTTTCATTCAATTCATCCGACAGGGGGATCAACCCATCCTTCAACCATTGCAGCACCGGTGGCAGATACTCGATTACTTCGACAGAGCTGACGCGTTGATCTGCCAACAACTCCCTGGCAGTGTAACCCAGACCAAATCCACCAACCAAAGCATCGAGCCCCGAACCACCGTGAATATCCGTTGATCGCTTGGATATCGCCCGTTCCGAGTCAGTGTTGTAACTGCTCATCAAGAATTCATGGTTCAAAGTGACCTCCGTCACCACGGTTCCCGGTTCGGACAACAACTCGCGCCGACGCAAGCATAGCGGCCCCAGATCGGTGTCTTCGTAAGCTAATATCTTCAAATTAGGCGGAGGCATATGTTTACTCTTTTGCAATCATGTCACTCATTCGCAGCCAACTGCATCGATAAACTCACGAAGCAACTGGATTTCAGTAATTCAGGTACTGGACACCGAACTGGAACACACCGAACTGGAACACACCATGAATTCGTCCAACCATCGGCCCACAGCCAGAACAACTGCGAATTTCACGAACCGATAGGCTACATTGGGTATTTGCTTCTAGATACCATGGGGATCAGGGCACTACCACAAGATGCAAACTCTGGGGCGAGTCTGATTCAGCCGCTTGCATCGTCCAGCCCCCTATTCCACAACAGAAATAATTGTCATGAGAAACCTGTTGATTGTCTTGTTGAGCGTTTGCGCTGCCGGCATTCAATCCAACAGCAATGCCACGGAAACGGGCACCCGCCCAAACATTGTCTTCATCCTGATCGACGACTTACGGCATGATACGTTTGGTCATGCGGGACATCCCTTTATCCAGACGCCAAATATCGATCAATTGGCTTTGGGAGGTCTGCGATTCACGAATGCATTCGTGACGACATCCTTGTGCTCCCCCTCGCGGGCAACCTTTCTGACTGGCCGATACATGCACAACCACAAAGTGGTCGACAATTCATCTCTGATGGGGAAACAGGAACAGACATTTCCGCAACTGCTTCAGCAGCACGCCGACTATCACACAGCGTTCATCGGAAAATGGCACATGGGCGGAACAAGTGACGCTGCCCGCCCCGGCTTTGATCACTGGGTCAGCTTCCGCGGTCAGGGAACCTACCAACCCAAAGGCCAGGTCCTGAACATTAATGGAAGCAAGGTACCCCGAACCAAATACATGACCGATGAATTGACCGACCTTGCAACCAAATGGCTGTCCGAGCGGACTTCCGAACAACCATTCATGTTGTATCTTTCGCACAAGGGTGTGCATGGTCTGTATGAACCAGCATCAAGACACAAGGGTCATTACAAGGACGCTGACTATTCGCCACCATCAACGATGGCCAACACACCTGAGAACAGGGCGGGAAAACCATTGTGGGTTCAAGACCAGAGGAACAGTTGGCATGGCGTCGAGTTTCCCTACCACGGTCGAGCAAAACAATCGATTGATGAAATGTACCGTCATTACTGCGAAATGATTCTATCCATTGACGACAGCGTTGGTCGCGTTCTCGACGCACTGAAAGAAAAAGGCCTGTCCCAAAAAACACTGGTACTGTTCACTAGCGATGGCGGCCACCTGTGGGGCGAACATGGCTTGATCGATAAACGCTGTGCATATGAAGAATCCATCCGCATTCCGTTGCTCGCCTACTGGCCCTCAAAAATCGCTCCCAAGACACAGTGCGAAGCGTTGGTTGCAAACACTGACATCGCTCCGACGATGCTGGAACTGGCGCAATTGGAGATTCCCGCCGAGATCAACGGAAAGAGTCTGGTGCCACTATTTAGTGAGCCAGACAGCAAAGCATGGGAACGCCAATCACTGCTTTACGAGTACTATTGGGAACCAGCTTTTCCCCAGACGCCCACGACTTTTTCACTCCGGGACACACGCTACAAACTGATTCAATACCATGGCCTCTGGGATACTGATGAACTTTATGACATCAGCCTTGACCCAACAGAAACCACGAACCTCATCAACGCGCCGAGTCAAGCAAACCGGGTTGCAGCCATGCGGAAAGAATTGCATCGCCAGCTACACCAGACCCATGGTCTTGCCATTCCACTGGGAATCAAACGCAATCACGGATCTAATCTTCGGCGTTCCAATGGCAGCAAGCGTGCTGAATTCCCGGACACGATCATCCGCCCTTCCTCTCATTGACCTCCCACTCGACCAGCTTCCATGAACCAGCCAATTAACGTAAACGCTATTTCTCTGTTGTTCAGTTTGTTGCTTCTGATCGTAATTGACGACACTCATGCAGACGAAACCCCAGTCAGCACGGCTCAGCAAGCCGACGTCAATGCATCAGCGATGACGCTATCGTGCCCCGGCACATACCAGCACCACTTACAGGGCATCTGCATGGACAAAGATGCAATTTTCTGGTCATTCACGACAACGCTGGTAAAAACGGATCGAACAGGAAAACTGCTGAAGACGGTGCCTGTTGCCAACCATCATGGTGATCTTTGCCATCATGACGGAAAAATCTACGTTGCAGTGAACCTTGGAAAATTCAATGATCCGAAAGGTAATGCCAACTCATGGATCTACGTTTATGACGCAGTGAACTTGAACGAAGTTGCCCGCCATGAAGTACCCGAAGTGTTCCATGGTGCAGGTGGGATTGGATTTCACCAAGGAAAATTCTTTGTTGTTGGTGGCTTGCCGAATGACATCAGTGAAAATTACGTCTACGAATATGACCAGAAATTCGCACACGTCAAAAAGCATGTGATCGCAAGCGGTCACACGCATCTCGGTATTCAAACAGCGGCTTTTGTAAATGGTCATTGGTGGTTTGGTTGTTATGGAGACCCCAAAATCACACTCGTCACAGATACCGATTTCAAAATGATTGGACGTTACAAGCAAGACTGTTCACTGGGCATCGCACCACACAAAGACGGTGGCCTGTGGATTGCAAGCGGCGTCTGCCAGCCACGAATTGGCTGCACGGGAAAAATACAATCAGCACTCGCAAACCCGAAAAAAGGATTCACCCTTGAAAAGCCAAGGTGAGCTTGCAGTAAATGCTTTCACCACAAACTGGACGGCCGCACTTTACTCGTGATTTGGAGTAGGACCGTTCAATCAGTACGCTCTTGTGCAGATAGGCACTCCTGTCTCGCACGCGTTCTGTTCTCGCAGGGGGCCAGCACGAATCCGATTCAACCTCGGAAGTGCAGCAGGCAGAGTCCGATTTCCTGACGAGTACTCGGACAAGCGATGAGTCACAACTAACATTACGTGTCAGTTCATGTCCTAATCCCTCTGCCCCATGCGAAGCTGTTGGCAGAAAAACACTCGGTCACTGGCCCAGGACACCATTTCAGTTTTCATTGATCACAGTCGACGGGTTCGTCAAATCCACCAGCTTAAGATCTGATGCGATAAAACGACCATTCACAACTTTACCGCTCACGACAGCTTTCCGCACGCAATTGCAAAGCCCATCCTCGGCGTGAGCGTCTCCATGATCATCAATTGAACTTCCATCGACGTAGTAAAGCTTGTTTTCCGCCCTGATCGCGAGATCGCACCCATCGCCGGGCATCCCGAACTGACATTGACCGCAGGATAAATCCACGTTCGCCAGCTTCAGTTCCAAAACCGATTTCACTGCCGATTCAGATTCGGGACTCTCCACTTCAAAAACCAGGTGACTTCCTTTGGGCTGACAGCCAACACCACTCAACAACGCACAAAGCAGCAGGATTCCCAAGCTATATTTCATTTCACTTTCTCTACGGATTGTGGAACATTTTCGAAAACCGGAATTCGTCGCCGATTTTTCTTTTCCTGTCAGTGTATGCTTCAGCCGAAACTGCGATTTGGACACCGCAAGAATCTTCCTACCGAGGTTACCACGCCTTGCACCTCTGTTGCGACCAAGACTGACTTCACTGCCAAAACATAATGCAGTAATTTTACTTCTCAGCCGCTCGTCGCGGTTTATACCAATCAGCTTGCCGACCGTGAGCATCAAGCTCGACCTGTCTGCCTGAATCAGCCTGTTCGCGCATCCAACGCGCAAGCACACTTGAGAGTTGCTGCTTTTGATCATGAAGACGATCATCGCCAGCAAGATTGTTCTGACAGTAGGGATCTGCAATCACATCGTACAATTCTTCCGCAGGCCTCTTCATGTAGCGTTGCGCTCGATGGCGACTCTTTTCATCCATCTCGCGAGTGGCTTCGAACACGGTGCGTGAAACGGGAATGCTGAATTCATTTTCCGGAAACAGATTACGTATATAGCGATACTTTCTACCCACGACCGTGCGTATTCCATACGGGGCAAGGTAGCCTTTCACCCCGCGTGTTGTCTGCATGCTAAAAGCATAGTCACTGTGCTTGTCTGTTTTGCCCTGCAACAATTCGAGGAACGATCTACCATCAAGCGAATCGGGGATCGCCAACCCGGCCGCATCGAGAAAGGTTGGCAGAATGTCGGTGTATTCGACAATCGCATCGGTTTGACCACCCTGCTGCACAACCCCCGGCCATGATACGACCAAACCACTGGCAACACCTATTTCGTAACATGTCCACTTTCCGAACGGGAATCCGCTGCCCTGTTCGGTCGCAACCACCAAACATGTTTTCTCTTTCAGTCCCAAGTGCTTGACCATCGCTGCGATTTCACCGACTTGACCATCAAAGTAAGTGATTTCGGCCAGATATCTGGCATACTCTCCTCGTTGAAAATCAAATTGTTGAGGGCTTAGCTGGGCGTCACGATAAGGCTTCGGATCTCCCTTGGTGTATGGCGCATGTGGCTCATTCGAGCACAGAAAAAGACAGAATGGCTGGTCTTTCCCGGCCGATTCCTGCATGAAGCGGAACACATTGCGGTAACGCCAACCATCCACCACCGGCACTTCCTGCTCAGGCGGATCCGCAAACTCTTTGATGTATTCAAATGGAAAGACCGACAGTGGCGCAATGTGTGTCTTCCCTGCCAAACCGACACGATAGCCAGCACCGGAAAGGTAGTGCGGAATGCTCTTGACGTTCTCATAGGCTTTGGCGTGGTTCGGATAGGCGCCACTACGAACTGGATACAGACCCGTATAAAGTGTGTGACGAGTGGGCGAGCACATGGGTGCTGCCTGATAACAGCGTTGGAATGTCAGACCGGAACCCGCCAGACGATTGATATTGGGAGTTTTCGCAGGCCCTCCGTACAACTCCAGATCGCGATAACTGCAATCATCTGCCAGAATAAAAATGAAATTGGGACTCTGTGCGTGACCTCTTGTAGTTGCGAGCGACATTGCAAAACAACCACAAGGGACAAAAACGGCAATCACCACCCAACGCAAGAAGGACTTGATATCAAGATCAGAAAACACAGCACCAACACTCACAAAAGTACTCATCTTTCAAAAACAACAGTCCGCACGGACTTAGCCGACATCGGTTCAGTCTGAGATACCGGCTCACAGTCACGCTGTTCATCTGTTTGCCGTACCTGACTTACCCGGTAATCCACCGGTGCACGGAACTGAACGTCATGGACATCATCAGAATCGTTAATCACAACGACCACCAATTTCGACTGATCAGGCGAGCGGTAGGCTGACACTTGAAGATGTGAGGGTGAATCAACAGTAAGCCGCTGGTAGCCTGGGCGAATAAAACCCGAGTACTGCCGGAACGTGTAGTACTTTTTGGTCCGTTCAAGAAACGCTTGAGAGCCATTCCGGGTTTGCTCC
>JAPOKD010000836.1 GCA_029977825.1 Planctomycetota bacterium
GCTTAGTTGGGAACATTGTGCGGATTTGGTCAGGCGATAGAACTCCATCGGAAAATCGATGTTGGCCAGACGTGCAGCCAATACAAACCGCATGTTTGTTGGTTCAGCGATGAAGGCAATGTCCGGTCAGGACCGCATCAATAGTGGCAGTTTGCCAGGAGCGCATAAGCGGTTCTTGATGGGCTAGTCATGCCAATCGGTCCAGGTTGGATAGCTAAGCGATTTTTCGACGGGGCTAAGGTTTATGATGCGTTGAGTTTGTGTACCGGAGCCTGCGGTGCCTAAACAAGCGGTTGGTCGCAAAGAGCGGTGAAAGAGGGTATTGGAAACTTGTTCGTCCAGACAGGTTTGTGGATGAAACCATGAGACATGTAGCGGTCGATGGGGTATGCTGCTGTGCGAATCCCATTTCATCAGGTCAGTATCATGTTGCCCCGAATTGCATTGTTGTTTTTAGTCTCTTCTCATTCACTACTGTTATCAGAGGCCACTGCTGAGGACAGGAGTGTTGAAGAATTTGTTGAATATTCAGGGAGACGGCTCGCTAAGGCTGATCCCGATCTGATCAGGCGATTCGCGGCGGCAGTTGACAAGAACGGCGATGGAAACGTTTCGGATGCGGAATTCCAGGAACGCATCAACGTTTATCAGAACATCTTTGAAACGGTTCAGCCGAAACGTGCCCAGACAGGGCATTCGCTGCCGAAATATTGGTTCAAAGGATTTGAGCAAGGAAGTGCTGAGGCCAAAAAGAGTTCGCGCCCCATGCTGGTGATGTTTTCAGCGTCGTGGTGCGCTCCGTGCAAAATGATGATCGCGCAGGTATTTCCGGATCAGCAGGTGCAGGATGCCTTGAAGGGAATGGTGCCGGTTTATGTTGATTCAGAAGTGGAGGTGGAGGTTGCACGGGAAAATGGGATACAGGCCTACCCAACGTTCGTTTGCTTTTCAGCGGACGGGAATGCAATCTCCAGTCGTGTTGGAGGTGGCGATGTTTCGAAGTTTCTCGAAATGATTGAGACATTCAAACTGGCCGTTGACGCTGTCAACGTGTCAGAGGAATAAACATGCACCCTGCCATGCAACCGTAGCGATGGTCAAGAGAAAATGACTCGCATCAGTTTTTATGCGTCCGCTTGCTGCCGTCATTGGGGCTCGCCGTCACAAGACCCAATACTGAGCATGCGACGCTAGAGGAAAGATGCTAGGCGAAAGTTTTTCGTTGCAGCGGGTAAAGCGGAATGGGTTGCTTCGTGTCGGGATAAGCTTTTTAGCGGGCAAACAGGGCAATTTGAGCATGGGTGACCGGCGATAACCCGCAGAAAGTCAACAATTTCCGGCACAATGGCTGCTAATGTCGCGTTTCGTAGTATCCCGGCGTTTGGGTCTCGCTTAAGATTTTCAGTGAACTACAACTATTCACGGAGTGCGCAATGTTACGTTTGCTTACGGGGCTGCTTGCAGGTGTGGCGATGATGCCGCTTTGTGAAGCAGAAACTGCAGATTCAGTTGCTCTGAAATATCGCAGTTATCGGAACTGGTCGCTGAAGCTTCCCACAGAAAAATGGTTCCCAGTCAAGGATGGGATTCGTTTGCCCCATAGCGGAGGCAAATTGTTTGCGTTCGAATTCTCTGGGACCAATTTGAAGGTTGACACCGATGGCGACGGTGAACTTGATCGCGACATAAAGGCCTTGGTTGACCCCAAGACCATGGTGTCTACCACGCGGGTAATTTTGAGTGGCGCAGATGCATCGGGCAAGCCTTTCCGTTATGCAGTTCGGCTTCGAAACGATGCTGATGGTTGGGAGTGGGCGCCGGGCGGGGCGATGGTCGGAACGCTGCAGACTGAAGCAGGGCCTCTTTCCGTCAAATTGATTGATCAGGATGGCAACGGGAAATTCAACGATGTTGGCAGTGATGCAATGATCATTGGAAATACCGACCACGCGATGATGCTGTCGACGACGTTGTTTGTGGATGGGAAATTGCAACAGGTACTGGTGGCCGAGGATGCGTCAGCTCTTACGTTGTCTCAGTACACTGGAGCGACCTCTGAAATTGACATGTCCACCTCTTTCAATTCAAAGGCTGTATTGCTTTCCTCAGTGATCCTTTCTGCAGACCGCAAACATTCATTTGATATTGGCGCGATCGAGGGTCCTGTGCGTGTACCTGCTGGTAAGTATTCGGTGGTTTCCGGGTTCGTTGGATTGGGGCAGCAGCGTGTGCAGATCAAAGCGGGAAAGATGAAGCCATTGAATTTGTTGGCAGATCGTTCCAGGAAGTTTGATTGGGGAGGACCTGTTTCTTCTGAGTTCCAATTTGCCAGAGTGGGCGATCAGATTCAATTCTCCCCAAACGCCATTTGGTTTTTTGGAAAAGCAGGTGAGCAATACACCGGCTGGAATCCCGTCGGCAAGTCTCCGGAATTCAAGGTGGTCGATGCGGAGACCCAGGTGGTACTGGAAGTGGCAATCTTACCGGGGTCCTGCTGAGGACGCGGCTTTGATCCGGTCGCCGTGAGCGTACCATCCACTGCTAATATCAAAGTTGAAATGATCGCGGATACATTTGCATTCGGCAAAATTGAGGGAAAGCCAAAAAACTAATGCGTCTGCTGCACAGAAGCGGAACATGAATGCTGGGCAGACACTGCGCGTAAGTACCAGAAATAGCGATTCAGGTTGGAATCTGCGTTGGGGCCTGAACGTTGGGTGAGTGTCTGGGTTGGCTGATGCTCAAGAACCGCGTCCGCCAGGCGTTGCGGGTCACACGGACCGGCGGTGTGGGCCGGTGTAGAGCGACTGCACAGGCCTTGTCACGGCTTGCTGGGGCTTCGTCATGGTTGGCTGGGGATCGATGCACAGTTCACGATGTACGTCTAGTCATGCATTAAATGGCGGTAACGACGATTCTTGCTTGAAGGGGAAGACCACGCGTGCTGGAGCGGAACGGATTGGCAGTTAATCCTGAGTTGCTGGTTCTGCAGTGGCAGCAGTGGGGCGCAAACACGCCCACGAGTGCAAGTCGCTTGCCCCATCGCAGGTTGACTGGTGAAACTGTACACATGTGGGGTAGCAAGGAACCGCATTCAGAGGGCA
>JAPOKD010000559.1 GCA_029977825.1 Planctomycetota bacterium
AAGATCGGACATTTCAACCGTGGTGCCTTTCATTTGGCGACGAATCTCAAAGTGGATATTGTCCCGATTTACGTTCATATCCCCAAGACCTTGAATGCTGGAATGAATCTGGTTTCAGATTCTGGAGTCGTGGATGTTTACTTTTTGCCGAGGATTTCAACATCTGACTGGACGGTGGCAGATCTCGACCAGAATCGAGATGCGGTCAGAGAGTTGTATGTGGAATTTCATGCATCACTGGAGCAGCCGTCGTGGACTGCGACATGAGGGCGGTCTGCGACATGACGTTTGATGCTCGGACTTGAGAGATGTACATGCGCGGGCAGTGAACTGGCCTTTTATCTGGCGAACCGACGCATGAATGCTTGCCTGCGATGGGACAGGGTAAGGCCGCTGGCCAAACAGTTTGCGTGATATTTGCATCACGGCTGACTGCATATCAAGCCAGTATGGCAGCGGTGCTGATATTCAAAACCGCGTGTATTCAAAACTGTCATACCAAATGAAAAATCTGCCTCGTGTTTTCAATAGGAGGTGAGGCAGCAAACCGAAAATGGCACAAATCTGGCTGATCTGCTAATGACAAATAGATTGATGCGAGTGAAGCCGTGGTCAGTTAGACTGTATGCCGTGCGATTTTCGGCACGGCCGCCGTGCAATTGTCGGCATGGCCGAGGGGTACGCCGAAGGGTACTTTGGGACAAGGTTTTTAGTGCGTGGGACGAGACCTCAGAATGACGGGACCTCAGAATCACGTCTCCGTTTTGATTCAATGGGATATAGCAGTGACAAGAACTATGGTCAGCTTACGCGGTGTAATTTTATGTTTGACCTTAGCCGTTTTGCTGAGAAGTGATTTGGCAATGGGGCAGGACGGGACGTCTCCGCCATTACCTGCCGTCAAGCATATGATCGATACACACATACATTTATTTGATTCATCTCGGCCTGAGGGTATTCCTTGGCCCCCTGCAGATGACAAAGTGTTGTACAAGCCTCACCTGCCTGCTGAGTTTTCCAGTGTGGCCAAACCGAGTGGGGTGACCGGGGTGGTGATTGTGGAGGCGAGTGATCGCCTGGAGGACAACCGCTGGGTGCTTGATCTGGTCAAAGATGATCCCTTCTATGTGGCCTTGGTGGGTAACATCGATCCCTATCGAAAGGACTTTGGGAAGCAATTAAGGGTTTTGAAAAAAGACAAGCGATTTGTTGGGATCCGTGCTCGCAACAGTGACCCGATTGACTACAACGACCCACAGGTTCTTAAGAATTTTCGCAGGTTGGCGAAAGCAGGTTTGTCGCTTGATATCCTTGCCAATGGCAAGGGAGTTGAAGGAGTTCGAGAAGTCGATGAACTGGCGGGAAAGGTGCCTGAATTGCGAATTGTGGTCGACCATGTGCTGGGTTACGACATTGACGGCAATCCACCAGGTAAAGAATGGCTGGACGCAGTTGCCAGCCTGGCTCGTCATGAAAATGTTTTCTGCAAAGTTTCGGGACTTTATCAGCGCTGCACGCAGCAACCTGCTCCGCACGACCCGGAGCACTATCGAACTGTGCTCGATCCGTTGTTCAAGGATTTTGGCCCAGATCGTCTGATCTATGGGAGCAATTGGCCTTGTACCAAGAAGAGTGGCGATTACGACAGTTTCGTGCGACTGGTTAACGCTTACTTTGCAGAAAAAGGACAGGAAGCCTGCGAAAAGTACTTCTGGAAAAATGCAGCCGTCGCCTATGGTTTACCGTTGAAGTGATTTGCTCTGGACTTACCTGTTGCCCGGGTAATGGCGGTGAGAATATCAAATCTCAGAGTTGGAATCGTTTTCCCATGGACACTCGCACTGCGTCAATCTTGATGTAATGCCATATCAAGAGAGGCTGGCTTGAAAGGCCCTGAACGTACTCGTCTTGCACGGCTCTGGAAACGCGAGGTGTTGAGTCACCGTGGCTGGCAGCGGCACGCGCTGTTTCTGCTGGCCGCGATCGCGATCGGGGTTGTTGCCTGGTACTTCCAAATCGCGGAGCGTGAGGGTGATCATTGGTTTTCATTCCTGAAGGGTGAAACAGACCTGTGGGATAGTGGTTGGAAGGTTCCAGAGCCGTTGTCGACATTCCTGCCGATGATTTGGGTGACGCTCAGTATGCTGTTGATTGTCACACTTCGTGATCGCTACTTTCGAGGGACCGAGGGAACCGGGATTCCTCAGACCATTGCGACCTTGAAGACGGGTGATGCGGCGATTCGTGACCGGATGCTTTCCGGGCGGATACTTATAGGTAAGATTTTGTTGCTGACCATTGGGTTATTCTCAGGGATGACTCTTGGCCGTGAAGGTCCCTCCGTTCATGTGGGGGCAGCAATGATGCACATGATTACCAAGTGGGTTCGTTTTCCCAGGCATCTGGTGCGACGTGGTTTGATCCTGGGCGGCGGTGGTGCCGGGGTCGCAGCAGCGTTCAATGCACCGCTAGCTGGGCTGGTTTTCAGTTTTGAAGAGATCGCGCGTTCGTTTGAAAAAAATAATGTCGGTACGGTCATCCGTTCGGTCATCATTTCGTCAGTGTTCATTGTGTTGGTGTTGGGCAAAGATTATCTGTTTTACGGTCGGATAGAGAGCACTGACGGTAACTGGACGATCGGACAGTGGGCATCAATTTTCCTGATTGGGGCCGTGGGTGGTTTTTTGGGAGGTATGTTCGCCCAATGCACCATCAAAGGTTCGGCTGTTGCAAGCCATTACATGAAGAGGAATCGATGGTTGACGCCTTTGGCATTGGGAGCAGGGCTTGGGGTCGTCGGCTACCTCTCGGATGGTGCAAGTTACGGTAGCGGTTATCAGCAAACACAGCAGATTCTACTGGAGGGGGTGGAGTATCCTTGGTACTTCGCACCACTGACTGCGGTTGCTTCTTTCTTGACGCTGTCTTCGGGAATACCGGGTGGATTATTCGATCCAAGCCTGACGGTGGGAGCAGGGCTGGGGCAGTTGATGTTGCCCGTCGTCAATACCGTGTCACCCGGGTTGGAGCCCGAGGCGGTCATCATGATGTTCATGGTTGCTTACTTTGCCGGTGTGGTTCAAAGTCCCATCACCTGCGCGATCATCATGGTCGAAATGACCGCTGCAAGGCACATGACGTTACCATTGCTAGGGGTCGCTGTGATTTCCTATGAGTGTTCACGCCTCATCTGCCGAACCTCGCTGTATGAGTCCCTGGCCAATACATTCCTCGCGGGGCTGGGTGCACAGGCTGAGGGGAAGTCATGCTTGGGTGATGCTGCGTCATCCAACGTCACACAGAAATGACTTTTTCTGGCTAATGCTTTTTACCGAAGTCATTCTGCCCACTACGGTCCACGCCCTTCATCAAATAGACCGTACGTTGGGAAAGATCCAGTTTTCCAGAGCCCAAGCTGTTTTGGGCGTCAGCGTGTCGATACACGGATGTGGTTGGCATGTATCGCAGTGTCATGCCGCGTCTTGAGTGCTCAGATTTGTTCGCTTCAGATCCATGAAACAGGTAAACATCGTGCAATGAAATCTGCCCGGGCTCCAAGGTGATGTTGACTGCCTTGGATTCATCGAATGTTGATGCATCCAACTCCAATGGCAGCGCGAGTCCCTCGGCTGTGTTTCTCTGATGTTGGACAAGTGTGCGATTGCGATGGGATCCCGGGATGACCTGCAGGCACCCATTAGCAGGTGTCGAGGCGTCGATGGCAATCCATACCGTACACGTTGCAAGTGGTTCTATCGGCCAATACTCACCATCCTGATGCCACGGTGTTTTGGTGCCCGTTCTGGCCGGCTTGGCAAAGAAGCTGGAATTCCAGAGAGCAATATCATCACCGATCAGTTGCGAAACCATGGTGAGGATTTCGCTTGTCTTGGCCACTTCAAGAAAATCCGTGTCGTAGGCCAGTAACGCTGGGCAATAGTCAGAAAACTCGGGGTGTTTTTCAACCAGCTGTTCATGAGAATTGCGAATTCTCGATAGCATGGATTCTGGCAGTCGAAAGCTGGGTGTGATGTAGCCTTCGCGGCGATATTGTTCAATTTCAGCGGTGGAAAGCATAGGGTGATGAAAAGTTTCTGAGGGTGAAGGCGTGCAATCTTGTTGAATTGCTGCCCGAAATAAATTTGAATCGTACCTGCCAAGCGTTTCGATTGCAGGTTGGCGATGTTCAGTTTTCCAGTCGGATGGCGATCAGTGATTGAATCCTGCTTGTCTGTTACTACCGCGAGCGCAAAGTACGCAAAAAACTTGTAGGGACGGTCGAAAAATCAGTAACGACGGTGACTCGTGATTCGGACAGAATTTCAATTTGTTGTCAGCCGCAGGATGCGGTGATGTCCTGTATCCACAACGTATATCGATCCATCCTTATGAACACAGATTCCGTGAGGTCGCAACAAGCTGCGTTTCG
>JAPOKD010000707.1 GCA_029977825.1 Planctomycetota bacterium
GGCCCTCTCTTTCCATGTCGTCTCAGGGCCATTGTCACTCGTGAAGATGACCATGGTGTTGTCAGCCAGTTTCTCACGATCAAGCATTTCCAGAATGCGGCCCACGTGCCAGTCGGTTTCCATCATGAAGTCACCATAGGCGCCGGCGTCGCTCTTGCCGCGGAACTGGTCAATGGGGATGACGGGTTTGTGGGGCGAGGTGTAGGGGAGGTACAAGAAAAATGGTTCGCCTTGCCGGGCAGTCTCGGCACGTCCTTCAACCCACTCGATTGCTTTGTCGGTAAAACGCGTCAGGCACTCGGAATCAACAAAGTCCGGTGCAATTTCAAGCTGTCCACGGACAACACCAAGGTCACTCGTGGTACCTGGCTTGGTAAGTTGTTGATCATAGGGAGG
This sequence comes from Planctomycetota bacterium, assembly GCA_029977825.1. Classification (GTDB taxonomy): domain Bacteria; phylum Planctomycetota; class Planctomycetia; order Pirellulales; family Pirellulaceae; genus Rubripirellula. The sequence goes on from JAPOKD010000707.1 coordinate 397, forward strand.
CTTGATGCGGTAATCTGCCAGAGCCATCTTGTTAGGCTTTTTCTGCGTGTATTCCGTTGGGGGAACCTTGGCGTAACGACCCTCGAACCATGCCAGTACTCCATAGTTCATTGATGCGGGGATTCCCCAAAAGTAGTCAAAGCCCTTATCCAGCGGCATATCTAAAACAGGCTTGGACCAGTCTCTGTTGCTACGGTCACCTGGGAAGTCCATGCCGAGATGCCATTTACCAACCATGCCAGTCGCGTAGCCACGCTGCTTTAGTAGACTTGGTAGCGTGGTCCGACCGTCCGCAATCAGGCAAGCTTTCTCTGCACCATAAACTCCTTTTTTTAACGTAGTGCGCCAACTGTATCGTCCAGTCAGAAGTCCATATCGACTTGGAGTGCAAACAGTGTCACTGCAATGGGCATCAGTGAACGTCATGCCCTCTTTTGCGAGCCGATCGAGATTCGGGGTCTGGAATTTTGCATTAGGATTCAAGCAACTGGCATCACCAAAACCCTGGTCATCCGTGTAAATGAGGATCACATTGGGGCGACTGTCGGCCATCGCCAGGGAATTGCCGCAGATGATCAGCAGAAAGATGCAAGCCGTTGATGCGTATTGAATAGATATCTTCATGCATTAATGCCGTTGGAAATGGTCGCCGAATTGGCTGTAGTTGTGATAGGGAACTACATCTGTTTGCCACGATTTAACAGCCTCGTCATAGATTTGTCGCATGCGAATTAAGTCGCCGGCAGCAGATTCAATCTTTGACAACTCAGTCAATTCCCCCGGGTCACTCTGCGTGTTGTAGAGTTCTTCGGTGGGAGAAATCTGGTCATCACGGTACGGCCAGTAGATGTATTTCCACGAGTCTGTTACGACGGCGTAACTGTGTGCTTTCTTGGGCCCCCAAACATTGATGAGTGGCAATGATTCGTGAATCCTTGCTTTGGGATCGTCGTACAGAGGCATCAGGTCCTTGCCGTCCATGTTTCTGGGGACTTTGATCCCTGCCAGCTTCAAGATGGTTGGTGCAAAATCCACATTGCCTGTCAAGGAATCGCAACGCAGTTGTTTGCCGCTGTTCCTGTGTCGTGGATCGAAGATGATCAGTGGTACACGTGATGACTCTTCGTAAGGCAAGACCTTGGAACCGTATCCGTGAGAACCACAGAAGAATCCATTGTCGGACGTGTAGATAATCACAGTGTTCTTCTTAACACCTGCCTTGTCGATGGCCTCGCGAATCATTCCCAAGGCAACATCGATCGCATAAATCTGTTGGTAGTAGGTCGCCATGACTTCGTCATACTTGTCACTGTAGTTCCAACTGTGGAAACGCTCGAACTGACGGCCCGCGCGACTTTGCAGCGAAAAGTGTTCCCCATACTCGCGACCGTAATTTGCTGGTCGTGTGAATGTCTTACCGGCATAGATGGAATCGAATTGCGGATCAGGGGTCGCCGGTTTGTGAGGTGCCTTGAAGCTGATCGACAGGCAGAACGGGCGATCCGACTGGGCGGCATCTGCAATGAAGTCCCTGCCAAAAGCGCCGTATGAGACTGTTGAGTGGGGGTACTCTTCCACGTAATCGGCCATCGATTTGTTACGTTTTGTTTCGTAGTGAGTTTGGCCTGGCCCTCCTCCCCAGCGGTCAAAACTCTCTGTGGGCAAACTGCCTTTTGCATTGGGTTGCTCTGTCACCTCAAATCCAAACTTGCCAGCAAACGCTGTTTGGTAGCCTTCGGCACGTAACAGCATCGGGTACGAACGGTGCCAATGTTCCGATAACAAGGCTCCGTGTTCGAAATTACACCCCGTCTTATATTCGTACATTCCCGTCATGATGTTGGCGCGACTTGCCATGCAAATGGCAGTCGTGTCGTAGTGGCAATCAAAAATCATGCCGTCTCGTGCCAGTCTGTCCATCTGGGGAGTTTGGACCTCGGGGGTTCCATAACAACCCATGGAATAGGTGCACTGGTCATCAGCCAACAGAAAAACGATGTTCGGCCGTGCGGCAGCCGGGGGCGTTTTGGTAGCCGACTCATCCGCAAGAACCGGGTGCGATGAACACGTCAGGATCAACGAGCAAAGAGTGAAAGCGAATTTTTGGGGCATGGTTTCCGATGCTTGTATCGAGAGAAATCGTAAGCTACTCAGGTCGCTGCTACTTGTACGATCCTTGTGGAATCCCTGTTTTGCCTGTGGCCTGAAAGTGATTGTGGATGTTCACATAATGGGTCAGGGCGAATTTCAGACGTTCCATGGGGGTCCCAGTGACTCCAGTTTAGCAGACGTCACTTCTGCAGTGCTTGAAGATGGCCAAGGTTGGCGACGTGTAACGCCGTTTGCAACCGTCTGTTATTCGATGTTTCCTCCCGAACAGGGTGCGATAAAAGAATATGATCGTTCCACACGACAGACACGAACCGCAAACTCCGTGTACCAAAGCCGGCGTCCCAATTCTTGGATATTTCGATGTTCCGCGACATCATGCCATGCGCGAACCGCTTCAACATCACGCCAATAGGAAACCGTGATTCCAACTTGGTTGCTATCGCGAACCGATTCAATGCCTAGAAATCCATCCTGTTCAGCTGCTAACTGGATCATGCGCTCTGCGGCTTCTTTATAGTCAACGCCCGCGTCGTCCACGCGTTTTGATGTGAAGATGACAGCATAGTGTGGCTCATGGTCTGTTTCAGCTATCCGAGAGGTCTCAGGCATTTCGATGCAGCTTCAACGTTGGGGAAAAGCGGTCGCCGTCTCTCGCTGGGGCCGGGTGCGTGTTCTTCAAGAAGGACTCAAATCAGCATTGCAGCTTTTTCCAGGACACACCTTTTTTTAATTCGATACGAGAAATCTCGGTTTGCGGCACACACCTTTGCCATTACTTCGGCATGTGCACGTTTCGAAGCGCGGTATTGTATTGCGTCTTAAGTGATGCAAATGTTCAGTCGATCGATTTGCGTTGGGGTGCATCCCCACGCTTCTGATCCCGCTTTTTCAGTCCTGCCCGGTCCATGAGTGAACTACGCATCAATTCCTCCATGTAGTCATCATCGGCTGGTGGGGGACCGTAGGCACCGAGAGACTGGGGGTCGTATTCGATGATGTATTCATGCCGTGCGAATGCAACTTTACTATCCGGATCAACACGCTTACGAGTCACGGTTCGATTGTCCACTTTGATCCCATTGCGACTGTTGAGGTCACGAATGAACCAGTACCCCTGTTCCAGTGTCAGCCGGCAATGTTGGGTTGATATGTTTTTGAAA
>JAPOKD010000587.1 GCA_029977825.1 Planctomycetota bacterium
ATTCATCTTCCTGAATGGGTCTAACGGCAATCATTCGTCCCAAACTGATTCCGTCGCGTTGAATGGGAATCACAACGGTGCGGACAAAGGCAGGACTGTCTTCTGATGGGTGATTCTGAATAGCGATGGGCTCGGCACCAGGCGTAAGCTCGCCACCAGCAACATCCTGTAACGCATAGGATGCAACTTCATTGAGCCAGTCGTGATCCCACCGTTCACCGGTATACAGAAACGAGCGTGGGGACTGAAGTTCAACATCCTCGATCAGGTCGATGGCTATCGTTGACGCGTTGACGCAGGGTTCCAGTTCCTGCAGCAGGCTTTGACAGATTTCGGCCGAGTCCTCCCCGATCTTAAGTCGTTCACTGAATTGATGAATGAGGGTCAGTTCTTCAAATTTCAGTGATAATGCCTGTGCCAGCCGATCTACTTCATCTTCCAGCGGGACGTCGGCTTCTGGAATGGTGAGGATGGTTTCATCTGCTAAAGCCAAACCGCGGTCTTCCAGTTTGTCCAATTCTGTGAATGCCTTCTGTGCCTGTTGCTGGTCCAGATCCATCTGTGATGCTCTGCGATTCTGGTTTTGGTCTGTGAGCATGAAATACTCGATGCGGGACGTAGCGATTGCCGTCTTGGAGAAGTCTAGAACGTAAAAACGAACTATCCCTCAATGAAGGGCCTAGATGATGCACCTTCAACGCCGTACGGAGGTCGCGATTTCCGCTTGGAACAGCTCTATCGATTGTTCCGGCAAACATGGATGCCACTGACAGACAAAGCGGGGAGTTCCAGTTGCGTTGCCAAGGTGATGTGCCAGTGCGATGTAGAGCGAGCGCCAGCGGGAAGAGGGCAGCAAGCCACAATTACTTTGCGATTAATCACGGAGTTTGAAAACCGCACAGATCGTCCATCGGAGTGGCTGGACGGTTCATCAAAAACGGCGTTCGACGCAGAAGCTGGCAAGTTCAACGAGTGATTGCTTCGCTCCACTGTCGGGAAGGCAGTCCAGAGAGTTGATGGCTTGCTGTTTGAAGGATTCGGCGATTCGCCGCGTGTACGAACGTGCATCGCTCTTCTGGAGGATAGGCATCACGGCATCCAGGCGGTCTGCCGCGGGACCGGAAAGAATGTTGCTGATTCTGTCCCATTGCGATTTCGGTAGCGTGTTTCGGAGCCTGATGAGTGGAAGCGTCATCTTGCCCTGTCCGATATCGGTGCCTAGTGTCTTGCCCACCGTCTTGTCGTCACCCCAGAGATCAAGAAAGTCGTCCGCAACCTGAAACGCGATCCCCAGGGCATCACCGTAGCGGCCCATGGCATCGACAATTGTCTGGGTACCGCCAGAGTAGATCGCTCCCAACTCACATGCGACTCTGCAGAGTTCAGCGGTCTTGCCACGAATCATCGCGAAGTAGTCTTGCTCTGAGATGTTCAGCATGTCTCGGGCAAGCACCTGTCTCAGCTCTCCTTCGCAGACCAACCGAGCGGCTTCGCCCACCATTTGGCAAGCTCTCGTAGAAGACAAGGTGGCCGCAAGCCGAAAGCTTTGAGCAAACAGATAGTCACCGACGAGAATACTGGTGTGTGAGTCCCAGCGGGAATTAATGGTTGCAACATGGCGGCGTGTTTCTGCGTCGTCGAGGACATCATCATGTATCAGGGTGGCAGTGTGAACCATTTCCACAACCGTGCCCAGTACGACGTGGTCGTTCGTTAGCGGGCCAACCGCAGCACCGGTTAGCAGCACTAACGCGGGGCGGAGTCTCTTTCCCCCAAGTTGCGTACCGTGTTGCAACACGGGCGCTAGATCCTCATGGGGGCTTCGTAATTCGTTTGCAAAATGTCGCTCAACTTTCAGAAGCGCGTCGGCAACTGGCACGCTCAAACGACGCATGACCTCCTTCGCTGACAAACTGTCGGGGGGATACGATCTGGCAGTAGCGAGCGGACGCTTCTCTTCATCGATGGGCGTCGTCCGAGGCCTGTGTGTGCCCCGATCATCACTAGCGGTCGTCGAAAGTGTGCTTGTCGAATCCATTTCGATATGACTCAAAGTGAAACTGCGTCAATCAGCAGACTGAATAGGTGTTGTGAGCCGTTGTCGGAACGGGTCTGTCCCAGACAATTCTCGCACTAGGAGGAACCGCAAACCGACGGTCTGAAGTAACCGCCTGACTCAAAACCGACGGTAATCCCCGGTTTTACCGCCTTTTTTTTCCAAAAGACGAATGTTTTGAACCTCCATTCCGCGTTCCACTGCTTTCACCATGTCGTAGACAGTCAAACACCCTACGGAGACCGCCATGAGGGCTTCCATTTCTACCCCCGTTTTTGCAGAGGTTTTGACGCAGACCTCGCAAGCTAGCGTTGCCTGTTCGGTGATGCATGCGGAGGCGGCAGTATTCTGGTCTTTTTCATGTTCGATCCAGCTGAATTTCACTGTCACTGCTTCAACAGGGATCGCGTGACAGAGGGGAATCATCAGGTGGGTGCTCTTGGTTGACTGAATGGCAGCCAAACGGGCAACCCCCAGAACATCACCTTTCTTGGCATCACCAGACCTGATCAGTTCTGCGGTTGCCACCGACATGGCAATTTCGCCCACAGCGGTTGCCTCACGAACGGAGGGTTGCTTCGAGGAGACATCAACCATGTGTGCCTTCCCGTCAGTATCGAAATGGTTGGGCGTAGCAGTCAGGGAATGACTCCCGATAGGTGTTGTGCAATGGTGACGCGGTCACCGGGCGTTGATGCAGGTCGCCCCACTGTCGAGTCTTCACGCTGGTTTGTCAAGCAACGGCTGCCGCTTGCAGTTTCCATAGAGGCAAAAAAAAAGCGTCTCACATCTGCGGGGATGTGAAACGCTTATTCGACGAGGCATTCAGGATCATTGTTTCGTACTTTAGCTGAATCCGTTCAGCTTGGTCCGAAACTAGACCAACTCTTTCTTTGTACCAACAAGAGTTCGAAGTCGTTCTGCCAACAAGTGGGCGTCGAACGGCTTTTTGAACGTTTCGTTGATGCTGCTTCGATCAAAGCTCATCGGCTGGCCATCATCTGGCAACAACGCGATCAGGATAATATCGGTGAAGTCAATGTTCTTACGCAAGTTCTGGCAGATTTGCACTGCTTCGATCTTGCCAATCGAAAAGTCAACGATGATACAATCCGGGTTGAAACTCTCAGCTTGAATTCCAGCTTCAAAACCGCTTGCGGCGACTGCCACTTTGAACGATTTCTCGGGTGGAAGCTCACGCTTCAAATTTTCAATCAACACCTGGTCTTGGGCGACGATAAGGCACTTTGCCATTGCTTCGTCTTCCAAGTCGCCCAGGGGCATACCATGCTCCTTGAGAAACTTGATCAAGTACTCTCTCGGAATACGGCGGTCCTGTGATCCAGGAATGCGATAGCCTTTCAAACGCCCCGAATCGAACCATTTTGAAACGGTTCGGGGTGCTACTTTACAGATCTTGGCGACCTGTCCAGTTGTGAAGACCTTCATACTAGGTTCTCCATAACGCCTCGTTTTATTCCCTCGAACAATGGTGCGTCGGTAACCATTGTTCTCGCAGCCCGTCTTCGTAGGTGATGAATTCAAGCGACCGGTCCTGAGCGGTCACTTCCACTTACCATGGTGGGTCACGGTAAATAGACAGATGATTTCATTATCAACGTTGGGTCTGGGCCACCCGGTTTGCATCTTGCGACGCTCGCCCTGCGGGATCCTCGCGGTTTTGGTTGTCAAAACTTCATTAAGTGGCCACCTGATGTGACCGTCCACAATACTGTGGCAGGGGTAGAAGCTGCGAACCTGCGGCGATCAACGCCCAACGGTCCTGACAACTGAAATCGGTGCTCACGCCTTCACGCAAGTCGTATTCAATGCAGGAACGTTCGGCTATGGCCGCCGAGTTGCTCGTGGTCGTTGCCTCATCGCATCTTGCGAATTGGCAACAGCCTGTTGCATTTCCCAGAATCCCCCCTGGGTGAACCCGTAAACCGCTTCCAGCGTTTGAATCCAATTGCCCGCGATGATCGCGAGAAGTTGGACCCAACCTTCAAAATGGTTTACTGTCCGAGAGTTAGTTTCGAGTAAAACTGGGCTAACTCTTTAGTGCGTTTGATTGGGAATAAGCACTATCAACGGTTTCGTCGTTGCATTGGGTATAAGTTCGCGTTTCGGAAATGCAGGATGACTCGCGAAAACTGCGTGAATCCCGCAGAATCAGAGCGATCGGATGATATTTCGTGCTGATGCTGAA
>JAPOKD010000622.1 GCA_029977825.1 Planctomycetota bacterium
AAATGAAGGACAGAAGCCAAAATAGAGTACACTGGGTTTAGCGAAACAGCGTGCGGGCGTCCGAGCACTGTACCAAATCCGAGTCAGATCAAGATCGGATACCATCGACTCCCGTGGCCGTTCCACTGAAACCGCAGGCCAAAAGCTGAAATACAAAGCGTGAAACCTTGCGATTGCCAGTTTGCATTCAAAGGTGCTGAACGGACAATAAGGCTGCACAAGCGAACTTCTGTGACCCAGAGTACGCACTGTGAAATCCAGAAGGCACCCAAGCGCACAGTTTACCGTGGATCGATAAAGACAAAATTCCCCTCCCCCGGATTATTGAGAAAACATTGTGAGTAGCAGCGAAGAACCTGTATTCGCCGGAGAATATGGACAACTCACTCCGGTAGGTGGCGGTGACCCTATTCCACTGCTCAAGAAACGCTTGATGATTGGTCGTCGCGGTGAAGCCGACATCCAACTGGGTTTCAAAAACATATCAACCCAACATTGCCGACTGACACTGGAACAGGGGTACTGGTTCATTCGTGACCTCAACAGTCGCAATGGGATCAAAGTGGACAATCGAACCGTGACTCGTAAGCGTGTTGATCCGGATAGTAAAGTTGCATTCGCACGGCATGAATACATCATCGAGTACGACCCACAGTTGCTTGGTGCGTACGGTCCTCCACCGGCAGATGATGACTACATGGAAGAACTGATGCGAAGTTCGCTAATGGATCGTGCTGGGCTCAAGAAACGAGATCCAAAACGCGGCGATTCCTCACAACGCAAGTCTTTAGATTAGACCCTCGCATCAGGGAGGGGTGCTGGAATTTAAAATCGGCACGCCGTGAGAGGTGTCTGGGGCCGTAAATAAAACCCAGAGACCTTCCATCTAACGCCACAAAACAACGTTACCCCAACGTGTGATGGCTCATACTGAACGCGATTCAGACGTTCAGACTGGTGCCGTAAACAAATGTGGCAGACTCGGCTTCACGACTGCTACACGACCAGTGTGCTTGCCACCGCCCCTGTTGTTTGCTCGTAAATCGAGGTCGGCTCACACCCTGATCGACCCGTCTGATCCACGCGAGCAATCCCACAAAAAGATGCGGGACCGCGAGCTCCGTAGAAGCCTCAACCTAACTTGTCTGCGTAACAGACCGCTCAATTCGTCTGCGAGAAGTCTCGCGAATTGTCTACTTCCCTGGGTCTGCTAACCTGAATCCACAGCTCTGAATTCACAGCGGTCTATTTGATTCTCGTTGGACTACTTAATATATGAGCGTCGGAGCAATGAAAAATCGCCTTGCTATGAACAAGGATTCCCCGACTGCGTTTGATAAGAATTCGATATCTTCGAAGCAACGTCTGTTAAACTAACGAGGCGGCAGACCGACACTTGATCGCCAGGCCAAGCAGCGACGCAGTTAAAATCCCGACTGCTATCATGAGCGCAAGATCAGACCTCACAGCTAATTGCAGCTGGTCCAACAGTCAGTAAGCCAGCAGTTTGCGATTCAATAAGACACACAACATTTGCATTACCCTGCCGCATTGAAATTCAATGGTAAATCCACTTCACGCCGCCTTCTGTTCATTCATCGTTGCCTGCCATCTGGGTTCAGCACTTGCTGACGAGAATGCTGCAGAGAAGTCGGATGCTGAGCAACGTCCCAACATTGTGTTCCTGTTGGCAGACGATCAATGCACCTATTCCATGGGCTGCTATGGCACACCCGATGTGCAAACACCCAACATGGACAAGTTAGCGCGTGACGGCATGATTTTCGATTGTCATTATGACACCACGGCCATTTGCATGGCCAGCCGTGCCAACATCATGACTGGCATGTACGAATACAAGACGGGGTGCAATTTTGAACATGGCCCTTTGCTGTCAGAACATTGGCATCGCTCCTATCCAATGCTGTTACGCGCCGACGGTTACCAGACAGCTTTTGCCGGAAAATTTGGTTTCGAGGTCGCTGAACAACCAGATTCACGCGGCAACTTGCCGGTCGATGGCTTTGATCGCTGGGGAGGAGGCCCAGGTCAGACTCACTATGAAACCAAACGCAATAAGTCGATGACCGATTACATGGAAGAATACCCCCACTCAACGTTGTCGTACGGTGCGTTCGGCAGGGACTTCATTGCTGACGCCGCCAAATCGGATCGGCCGTTCTGCTTGTCCATCAGTTTCAAGGCACCGCACAAGCCTGCGACACCTGACCCTCAATTTGATTCGATCTATGCCGGGAAAAAATTTACGCGACCTGCAAACTACGGTCGTGAGTATGGAGAGCACTTCTCATTGCAAAGTCGCGCTGGACGTCAGTTTGAGCGTTTTCACAGTTGGAACTACAGCGACAAATACGACGAAGTCATGGCGACCTACTACCAGCAGATTTACGCAATCGATGTCGCATTGGGAATGATTCGTGACGCAATCGATAAGGCTGGCGTCAAGGAAAACACGGTGGTCATCTACACATCCGACAATGGATTTTTCTGTGGCTCCCATGGATATGGCTCAAAAGTCTTGCCCTACGAAGAGTCATCTCGCGTGCCACTGATCGTGTTCGATCCACGGCACAGCAACAGTGGTAAACAACTTCGTTGCGATTCATTGACTGGCAATGTGGATTTTGCACCAACCATCTTGAAGCTGGCAGGGATCAAAGTCCCCAGAAACATGGACGGCAAGGACCTGATGCCTCTGTACGACGATCCCAAAGCAAAGATTCACGAATCATTGCCACTCATCAATGTTTGGGGGCCCAAGAAAGCACACAGTTACGCCGTCGTAACAGACTCGTGGAAATACATTTACTGGCCGTACCGTGATGACAAGATTTCTCCGACGGAAGAATTGTACGACACCCAGAATGACCCCAGTGAACTAACCGAGCTATCAAAGATTGAATCTGCTGCAGGTGACTTGATTCGCATGCGACAAATCTACGACAGGGCAGTGAAATCCTGGCAACGAGATGCAGTTCCTTATCACAAATACAGCCATTTTGGCGATCATTTTCAACGGCATTGATCCATGACGAAAACAATTCAATACATTTCAGCCGTTTGTATCACCTTGCTGAGTGTCTGCAGCAATGCCATGACTCTGGCGGACAGTCGCCCGAACGTGATCATCATCTACACGGATGACCAAGGATTTGGTGACGCCAGTTGCTTGAACCCTGATTCGAAATTCAAGACGCCAAATCTCGATCGGCTCGCGAAAGAAGGTATGACCTTCACCGACGCCCACTGCAGTGACACCGTCTGCACCCCAAGTCGATATGGTCTGCTGACGGGGCGATACAGTTGGCGAACCACTTTGAAAAAAGGGGTTTATGGTGCGGAAAAGACCTGTCTGATTCCTGACGACCGAACCACGCTTGCAAGCCTCCTGAAGCAGCGTGGATACACAACCGCCATGGTTGGGAAGTGGCACCTGGGGATGGATTTCCCCGGTGACCGCACCACAAGAGACTGGTCAAAGCCGGTATTGGACATGCCTCTGGACAAAGGGTTTGACTACTTCTGGGGGATTCCTGCATCCATGAATTACGGCGTGCTGGCATGGTTCGAGGGGCGTTACGCCAAGGTTCCCCCTACGGAGTACACACAGAAAAAACCAAACAAAATCGCCTTGGCTGATTACCGCATCAAGCCTCCCTATGACCAACAACTATCCAGGCCAGGCACAACAAGTGACCTCGGTGTTGTTCGCGGACAGCTTGAAATTGCCCCAGACTTTGTAGACGCCGAATGCCTGACGCGTTTCACCGACAAAGCGATCGAGTGGATTGAGGGGCGTGCAGAAACTGCTCGGCAAGGCGAACCGTTCTTCTTTTACCTGCCCTACACATCTCCGCACAAACCCGTCATTCCGATTGACCAATTCCGCGGCAAGAGCAAGGCGGGTGCCTATGGTGACTTCATGATGGAAACCGACTGGCACGTGGGCCGCATTCTGGAAATGCTTGATCGTGAGAAACTGGCTGACAACACCATGGTCATCTTCACGAGTGACAATGGCCCTGAGACGACATGGAAAGAGAGGGCC
>JAPOKD010000964.1 GCA_029977825.1 Planctomycetota bacterium
GACACGCGATTACCGTAGCGGATTTGAAGTGCCTTCTGCTGACAAGGTCTGAGTTGGGCTGATTCAGATTGACGCATTGAAAAACCGGGCGTCGGCTTATGCCGGCACCCGGTTTTTTTTGATTGTGAAATTGATGCTGTTCAGGGTCCGCAGACCAGTTTTTCGGCTGTGGTAACAGGCCTGACGCCGCATCAGTTCGACGAACGATTCGTCGGCAGTGGGTACCTGCCTTGACGGTGACGTGAGGAGTTCGAATCAAACCTTGGGATCGAAGTTGCGGGATTTTCGGGTCATCAATGCATTTGCCTGCTCATCGTCGATGAAACGCTCGGTTTTCGGGTCCCATCGCAATTCACGACCAAGCATGAGGGCAATGTTGCACAGGTGGCAAGAAGTCATTGTTCGGTGGTGTGACCAAACGTCTGAAATGGGCTTGCTTCTGTCACTGATGCAATCGAAGAAGTTCTTCATGTGATTTCCCGGTTGCTTCCCCTTGCACAACTTGACGATGAGTTCGTCCAGTTCAGCACGGTCGCTGTCGGTTAACGCCTTATATGGGTTGCCTTCGATTTTTCCTCGATTGACAAAAATACGGCCTTTGTCTCCCTCGAAAAGGATTCCATTCCCGAAGTCAACGTTGTCGCCTTCGCGTTTATAGTGGTTGTTGACACTCATCACAGAACCATTGCTGTAGGTGAGGTCAATACTGAAGCGAGTTGCGGTATTGAAAGCGTTTGGCAGTGATGCCTCTCCATTGAGGAATTTTTCCCAGTTGAAGTCGCTGGGAACGACCTTCGGGAATTCCCCATTTCCTGAGACTTTCACTGGTCCATCTTCGCCGGGTGCAAGTGCCCACTGAGCGATGTCAATGTGGTGGGCACCCCAGTCAGTCATCTTGCCACCTGAGTACTCAAAGTACCATCGGAACATCCGACGGCGCTCGTTCGAGTAGTCAGCCATGGGAGCTGGACCTACCCACATATTCCAATCAATGTTCTCAGGCGCTTCGGTGTTTTCGAAGGGCCCACCGGAAGGAGCGCCACCAATTGCGACATAAGCGTTAACGTTCTTTCCCAGACGCCCACTTTGCACCATTGCAATCGCGGTCAGGAATTTGTCTTTGGTGCTGCGCTGCTGCGTCCCCACCTGAAAGACTCGCCCTGTCTCTTCGACGACTTTGCGAATCTGCTTGCCCTCGTCGATGGTCAACGTCAGTGGCTTTTCACAGTACACGTCGGCGCCACTACGTAGAGCTGCAATTGCGATTGGTACGTGCCAATGGTCGGGAGTACCGATGGTTACCACATCCGGTTTCTCCTGCTCGAGCATGACTCGGTAGTCGCGGTATGTATTAAGTTTGCCGCCAAACGCCTTGTTGAATTCAGCTGCATGCACATCATCCACGTCGCAGACGGCGACCATGTTGGCATGTTTCGCCGCGTCGCGAGCAATGTGGCCACCACGATTGTATCGTCCACGACTGCCACCAACGCCAATCGATGCCAGGCGGAGCTTTTTCGAGTCGTCTTGGGCAAGGGCGTCGGTTGATACTGCTAAAGCAGATCCGGCTGCAGTGGCCTTGAGAAATCCACGGCGTGATGATTCCATAACAGAGATGTCCTGAGGTGGGAGTTGGGGGTGCGTAAGAAATCGCCATTCTAACTGAAAAAACCAATCATTGCTGGTATTGAGGCGAGGCAAATGGCCATGCTTGAGAAAAGTGGAGTCCCTATATTTCGCTTCCGCTCTGCTCAAACGCGGTCGCCGCAAATGCCATTTCAAAGACCAGTTTTGCTCTGGGTTCCCGCGCGGCGAGGTTCGGATGCATGCGGTAGTCATCCGAGAAAGTGAACGCGGAAAGCATGCCTTTCGTCAGTCACCGTGCCAGCGGTGATCATGAGATTGCTTGGCGTACCGTAAGTCGCAAGCCGTTGTCTCCTGAAATGTGTCCCGCGATTTGTCGGGGAATTTGGCTGCCAGCAAAAAGGTGCAGATTCCCGTTCTTTCTCTAGGATGCCAGCGGCAGCGGACGTGCGGCCAGACGTTGCCAGATCGCTTGCAGTTCCGCATCTGAAGGCTCGTTCTCCGCGCGACGGATCAAGATCCAGGGCCTCGCCTTGCGGATGACGCCCTTCTCGAGGAACTCTCCAAACAGTCTCAGTTGCAGTGATTCAGACGTCGACAGGTCTGTTGTGAAAGGACTGTCGTGAGTGCCAAGAAAAATCGCAGCGAAGGTCTTTTCCGATCTC
>JAPOKD010000988.1 GCA_029977825.1 Planctomycetota bacterium
AGCAGGCCCAGACGGTGTGCGTAGCGGCGAATGGGAAACAACACCAACAGGCTGCACAACATGGATGGCAGAATGGTTACCACCAGAAGCCAAACCAACCATTGCGAAACGTTTTCCAAAAGAACGGCATCCTGATGCTAGGAACGATGACGGAAACTTGATGACCAAGCCAGTATCGGCGTGGGGACGGGGCGGTTCACGAGGGCAGATCCGACGCGTAATCGCCACCACCATGCGAAGCCGGTCGGCCGACATGGTACCGAAGATCTCAGTTCATCGTAATCTGACTTTTCGATCGGGAACGCCACAATGGCTGTCAAATCACGGAGAATGACCGGCCCGAGCACCGTTTTCCACATCACCAACCACCGAGACAGGATTGGACTATACGAACGGGGCTGTGTACGCAAACCACCCCTCACCAGTTCACAAACTTTCAATACAACCAGTGTTCCAAACACTTCCTTTACACGTGGGACAGCCGCCCTCCGCCGACTAAACGACGACACATGCTGGCAATACGGCACGTGCCAGCAATCCGCGTGCCTGTGAACCAGCAATACTCTTGTTGCGAAAGGCCCAACAAACGGCAGCAGCATCAGCAATTCAAAAGCAAGGCTTGTCCTTTCTTCGCTTTAAGCCAGCAACTCATTGCATGACTGCACTGCAGACGCTGTGTAACTGAATTACCAATAGAGATAGACAGAATGTTGCCCACCCAAGTCCCAACCTCCGGGCCAATCAGCAGAAAACCCTCATCATTTTGGCCTGCGATTCCTTCCTCGCGTCTCAACCCTTTGCCTGCAGGCAGCATTGCTAAAAATCACTTGGCGGAAGCGAATACACCTCGCAACTACTCCTTCTGACAAAACGCTTCGGCTTGGTTCTTCCCGCGAGAATATGCAAAGATGCTCTGCCCCCCCATCGCACTTCAGTTGTTTCTAAAATCAAAAGAAGCATAAGTTCAGGATAGGCTGCGATCTGTGCTGCGAGACGGAGCCTTTAGAGACGGAGCCATCAGAAATGCAGGGCAAATAACGCGGCATTTGCCCGTTGTTTTGCAAAACAAGGTCAGCCATACTCAAGGAGGCAGCTCACTGCTTAACAAAAACTACCTCTGGAGTCCTCACCGATGTTTCGAAGTTTTGTCACCCTCTCGTTGCTTATTGCTTCCTCGGCCTGCTTTGCCGACCATCATAAAGCTCCACCCGAATCTGCCGACATGAAAGTCATCTTCAATGGCAAGAATCTCGATGGTTGGAGTGGCGATGACCGATTGTGGTCTGTAAAGGACGGCGTGATTCACGGTGAAACGACCGCCAAAGAAAAAGCCAACGGCAACACCTTCTTGATTTGGGAAGATGGAACTCTCAAGGATTTTGAACTGCGACTGTCGTTTCGCTGTACTGCGAGCAACAACTCGGGTATTCAGTACCGATCCAAGCACATCACTGAAGGCAAGCCGCGAAATGCGTGGGTCGTGCGAGGATACCAACACGAAATCCGGAACGAGGAAAACTTCCCCAATGTCCCCGGGTTCATCTACGATGAAGGCGGATTTACAGGGAAGCGTGGAAGGATCTGCATGGTTGGCGAGGAAGCAACGTGGACTGAGAAAGGCAAGAAAATCACCCGAGATGATTTAATTGATGAGCAAGCATTCAAAGACCTCATGAAAGTGGATGACTGGAATGACGTGGTCATCATTGCCAAAGGACGAAACATTCGCCACTACCTCAATGGCCAACTGATCCTTGACTTCACCGATCATCCGGATCGAGCATTGACAGAGGGAATACTCGCGTTGCAATTGCACGCCGGCAAACCAATGTGGGCAGAATTCAAGAACGTCCGAATTCGCAATCTCGATTGATGAACCAGAGTCGTTGATGCATCAAAACCATTGAGCGCCGGCATGACAGAGCATGGCGTAGTCTGCGGCCGGCTGCAAAACAGGTAGCGTTACAACAGATTGCGACACTACGGTGGATAGCGACACAAGGTGCAAAAATGAGCCCAGCCCCCTCCACCGCTGATGA
>JAPOKD010000048.1 GCA_029977825.1 Planctomycetota bacterium
TCAAAGAACAAGTCTGAACTCAGGTAGGCGGTCTTCCATTGGTTCAGGCCACGCTCGATTGTGATCGTTACCCGCCCAGTTGGATCCGTTGCATGCTGGCCCAGTCGTACGCTTCGCAAATAGCCTAGCCGTTCATGCCAGACCCGAAAAACATGCTTTCCCGCCGGTAAGTTCTTGATTCGAAAGCGACCGTTATGATCAGATTTCGCCATGTAGGGGTTTGATCGCAAGAGCACAAATCCCTCCATCCACGGATAAACCGAACAACTTATGGCGCAAGGCACTGGTTCAGCTTTGTGGTATTGCAACTCAACTGAGTTGCTGGTTGGGAGCAAAGGTCATTTGGGTGAGTTATTCAGAAAGTCAATACGCGCGTTATGAATAACGGAATCCAGATTACGTTGTACCATTGTTTGAGTGGTGCGTAACAAGAGTATATGTGGCTCAAAGCGGCCGCCTTGCATAGTAAAATTCACTTTAGACTTCGATTCAGTGTCGAAAGCTGGGTGAATCACTAACGGCATTTCTTGATTGGGTACCAGGTAAAGAACGACATTGGCGAGGCCCCTATTTTCTGGGTTGATGAGTAATGATTCATCCATAATTGGTAACGGGAACAAACTCGCGTCTTTATCAACGTGTAATGGGTTGGGCGGTACGGGAACGCCGTCAAACACGAAGCGTCCGCTTAAATTACCCCACTCAATTTCTTCCGCTACGACAGTGCATGGTGCCACATGAAGAAACCCGAGGAATACCATGCCTAGTAGAGTCTTGATCATCGTAATCCAATTCATTCCAACAAAATTCTGTAAACGCCTGTGATCAGGCTTACTGCGATCTAAGTACCATACTCGGTAACGGCATGAGCGAAGTATGGACCGAGATCTATCGACATTTCGTGAGTGATCACGAACATCCATTCCAGCTGATGTGGGAAAAGATAAATGTCATCGTTCAAGGTGCGCAAGTCGGGCCATACTTCCGTAGTACACGTATAAAGACTGTCATTCAATTCATGAAATAAGTAGAAAGGCGCAATGGGCTTCGCCTGATAAATCCCAAATGCTTCTTCCCCCGAAACAGCGACTTCGTGATTAAATGAATAGGCATGCCATCGGTAACCTCTATAAACCCAGCGTCCGGTGTTGTGTTTCACATTTGGAAAGAATGCCCGCAGCCAGGACTGGTTTATTTTCCGGAAGTTCCTGCCTGTGATAACCTTTGCGGAAATCGAGTATTCGTTTTCTAAAATCTGACAAAAATTCGGATTCATCACACTTCTCCTTGACCACTTTTATCAGATCCAATCACTTGTGTTGGCGTTGACCGGGTTCGCGGTCCCGATTGGCGTGCCTCATTAACCATTGTTCCTTTCCGCTTTCATTTTCTGATAGGCCTTTGAATGCTCCAGAGTGTACCAGCGAAGAAACAGTGGTACATACAAGCCAGCAGCAAGAAGGTGCGCGGCTACTCCAATGGGGACAGAAACAGCATAAAAGCCGACACCCAGCTGATAAATTGCTGCCACCCACAACGTCCACAAAACCGCTCCCAGCACCGAGAATAATGGCGCGCGGCTCAGGGCTTGATAAAGAGCTTCCTTCCAAGCATCGACTGATGCTGCCCTTCCAAAAATCCTGTGGATTACAACAGTCAGCAATTCCAGTAGAGGAAGCCCCAATGACCAGATGGCGACCGCCGTTAAACAGAATCCGAAGCCATTTGCCCATGTTATCCACGCATGGCCATTCTGAATACGTAGTTCATCAGGACCTCTTGCAATGAAGTAGCTGAAGCAGATGAAATTGTAAATTGCTGGCGCAAGCAGAATCAGCAACGCCAACCGCAGGCAACGTTGCGCCAGTCGGTGATTTGGTGAGGATGCATACAGATCCGTTGAATCTGACTTTGGCGATGCGTAAGGATTTGGAATCATCAAGACGGCAAGATCGCATGAAGTAAATAGAGATAGAAGGCTTCCGCCAAGTTGGATCATCCGCATGCATGACAACTGATGGGGTCGCGGATTGAGCACAGAAAACCCACGTAAATCCTCACTTTATACCATCTCGTTGTGACCCGAGTCTGACGTATCATCGAATACAAACAGAGCGTCTGTTTTCTCTTGTCAATGTTTGGAAACTGAAACGGCTCATGTCCGAGGCTGGTATGAACGGATACAAAATCATCAATTTGTCTAGGATTGTCTAATTTCGGAAGAGATCGCTTTGGACGATTCCCTCTATCAAACTGGTCAGAGGATAGCTGTCAGTTTCCAATGGTTTCAGAATTGCATCAATTGCCGCGCGGTCACCAGGGCCCGTGTGACGCCCCAAGGCGTGCGTCAGTAATTTGGTGGTCAGATTCCGAGCAAAGAATGTCTGTTCTTTTGCCAGCAGTCCCTTGAGTTCACCGAGATCAGCAAATGATTTTCCACTGGGTAGTTCACCAGAAGTGTCGATTCGGAGTGTTTGTTTCCTGTCGTAAAACTGCCTCTCTCTGCCGATCGCATCAAATGCTTCTAGGGCAAAACCGAGAGGATCGATCTTGCGATGGCACTGATTGCAGGTGTCACTTTCGCGGTGTTTGCCGAGTAGATCACGCATCGACTTTGCACCCCGCACATCGGGATCGATCACAGGAACATCGTCGGGAGGTTGCGGCGTTGGCGTGCCCAGAATGTTTTCCAGCATCCATACGCCACGGACGACCGGTGAAGTATCAACACCATTGGCAGAAACAGTATGGATGCTGGCTTGTCCCAATAGACCACCCCGAATGCCGGACGTCGCATCAAATTCAATGCGGTGAAATTCATGGGCTTGCGTCGCAGGGACTTGGTCAACAACTCCGTAAAGCTTGGCAAGATCCCGGTTCAAGAATGAGTGGCGAGCAGTGAGTAACTCCTTTGCTGGCCTGTTTTGGCGAATCATGTCTCGAAAAAACAGGTGGGTTTCCTTCACGCTGTCAACTTCCAGGTTCGCAGCATAGTAGAACCAGAAATCGTTTTCGTCAGGTGGCGTATTCCCAAGAGATCGCAATTCCAGCCAACTGTCCAGAAAGTCAGATATGAACGCGTTTGATGCCTTGCTGGCTAAAAGTCGCCGAGTCTCGGATAGGAGAACGGCATCGTTGCGCAGTTCCCCCGACGTTGCCAGTTGAAAGAGTCGCTCGTCGGGCATGGTTGATGTCAAGAAGTACGCGAGACGTTCCGCCAAGGCGAAATCGGATTCAAGGCTACCTTCAGAAGGTTGAAAGTACAGGAATTCCGGCGAACACAGGATCGACTTGAGGGTATCCTGAAACGCCTCTTCGATCGACCGGCCCAATGCGCGTCTTGCCTGCCAGAATTCGATCAGACTGTCCAACTCCTGCTGCTCCACGGTTCGTCGAAAGGCCCGCCGTACGAACTCACGAAGCCGGCTTGGTACTTCTTTTTCAGAAAGCGATTCCCCGCCGTACAGCAGGGACCTGCTGCGATTGGGCCACTCATAGTTAATGGGGCCACGTATCCGGACTTCCGAGATGCGTATCTGAGGGATCTGTGCATGCTGGATCAAGGCGATACGTTGCAAGAAAATTCCTTTTCGATCCCGAATGTTCTCTGGAAGTTTGTCCTTGTCGAATCGATAAAGACGCCCCACCATGCCCCGGAAATCATGATGGCCATTCTCGAACGTGAATCGGGGTGCAAATCCGCGATCCAGATGCACTTCAAAGTCGTACCAGCGATCTTCGCCATCCTCAATCAGTTTCTCAGCAAGCAACGGCTGTATTGGCTGGCGGTGGACCATGTCTTCGATGTTTGTATCACCAGGTCGTATGCCCAATCGGAACGGTTCTGCCAAGTCAATCTTCATGGCCTGCGAACTATAGGGTGAATCCTGATGCATGTTTTTTGCCAAAACACGCACCTCGTAAAGACCGCTGACGGGGACGCCTTGCTTGAAGTTGGATAGCGGTCCGTAACCACCTTCAATCTTGTCGTTAAACGGATGGTCGTACAAACAGAGGTATCGATTGTCAAAAGCTTTCTTGTGCCCGGACGCCAACTCTGCCTGTTGAAAGAAATTCCCAGCAAAATGCCATGTCTGTTCAGCGGGAAGTTGTGAACATTCAAATGCCCTGTTGATGCTTTGCTCTGCTGCTTTGAGACAGCTTTCCAGCAGATGGGCAGACATGACCTGTGAGTCACCGATCGTATCAAAACTGTCGGATGTCTCGCTTGGGAATTCGAGGCTGGGATCAAACATTGTCATATCTACCCCCAGCAAATCTCTTACCGTGTTTCGATACTCGCGTTGGTTCAGGCGACGCAGCACCGTTCGTGCCCCCGTATCTCGGGTTTGTTGCCGCATGCTCTGGAGACGGTTGGTCAACTGGTCGATTGCGTTAAGACGCAGTTGGGAAGAGGGCCATTCGGCGTCCTTCGGCGGCATGTTCTTGAGCGTTAGCTGATCAATTATTTCCTGTAATAGAAGCTGTGTATCAAAGTCAGCGTTGGACAGATCAAGCGTTTGGAGATCCCTATCGCCAGCGGGTGACGATCCTTGATGGCAGTCAACACAGTAACGCGTCAGAAATGCTTGCGCTTCCGAAAAAGAAGGTTTGGCATTTGACGCTTTCAGGTGCGAAATGCCAACGAATGAACCCATGAAAATGGAAAAGCCGAAACACCACATTCGTATCTGTTGAGGTGTAACCATTATGACAGACCTCGAAGTGTTCCAGTGCTTGTTGCAAATTGGTCTACTTCGGCACCAAATTCCTGTAGCATCGAAACAAACAGATTTGTGAGCGGTGGCCGCCCCGTTGCTGTTGGATTGAAACTTAGCTGTTGCCCATGCCTCCAGTTTCCGCCAGCCAACACGATCGGAAGATTTGTGTTGGTGTGTGAGTTCGCATTTCCCATGCCACTGCCGAACAGGACTGAGGTGTTCCGCAGCAGATTGTCATCGCCATCCTGCATCTCACTCAGTCTGCTCAGAAAACGCGAGAACTGCTCTATCTGATACTGATCGATTCTTATCAACGAATCGATGGCTGTTTGTCGATGACCATGGTGGGACAAACTGTGATATCCACCCTTGATACCCAGATCCTTCGGATTGAAATCACCACCCACCTCAAGCGTAGCGATCCGTGTCGAATCAGTTTGGAGCGCGAGCAGAATGAGATCATAAAGAAGAGGCAGATCTTCAACCATATTGCGGTTCTTTGGCTCCGGAAGAGGAGCCTTTGGTTTCGGCTGATCTACCCAACTGCGTCGTAGATCAAGACGTTTCTCAACTTCTCGTAGCGAGTTCAAATATTCATCAAGCTTCTGGCTGTCAGCACGATCAAGCCTTGTCTTCAATCTTCTGGATTGTTCCATCACCCCATCGAGAATCGAAGCTTGAAGCTCAAAACGCTCCGCTTCTTTCAGTTTGTCTGATTTGCTGGTTCCCAGAAACAGTTTTTGGAAAAGCTGCTGAGGGCCAGTGATCGGTGGTACTCGCGTTCCGCTTCGTGTCCATGCTAGTTGACATCCACCGTGAATGCCTGAATCGCTGCCGATGGTCAGGGTCGGGAACCTTGTTTGCCCGGGAATGAACTCTGCTGCGTACTGGTCAATCGTCATATTCGCTGTTGGCATCGACTTTGCATCCACTTGTCGCACGCCGGACAGAAATGTGTGAATTGCAAAGTGGCCACCGGTCAGAGAGTGATCCAGACCTTCGATCAGCGTAATGTTCTGCTGTTGCGATTGCAGTGCCTTGCAGGTGAGGCCCAGAGAATACTTGTTGCGGGTAACAAGCGATGGCTGCCGTTCAATTTGCTCGCCCTGCCCTTCCCCGGTTTTACCTTCATTTAAAGCTTCAGGCCAAAATGCTGCTGGATAGAACCCCAGCATGTTTCCAATGCAGACCATTCGCTTTGGCGACTTCAAGGGAGTATCTTTCGTAAGTCCCGTGCCAAATTCCTTTGCCGCTGAAGGCAGAAATGGCAAGCTAAGCGAAACGCCAACGGACCGCAGTAAATCACGTCGTTTTGGAGCTCTCATTTTACAGTCGTTGGCAGTGGGTAACAGCTAAAGATGGAGGCCTGGTTGCCACGGAACCTTGCTATTATCGTCAGATTCCAAGAACATGACAACACAATCCAAGATGTTCTGTGAGATGCCCTGAGTTGCCATGGCTGGCCGAGTCATTCCTAATCCGGAATCAGGCGGACAGACAGCAGTCACGGCACACCAAACCTCAGCCGCATTGATCTGATGCAGGGACGTATTCCTCGAAGTAGATGCATCACTGGAAGTACTGGAAGTAACTGTCACGCAGCAAGTTCGGTGAGTTCCAACTCTCTTCGCTTTCGGTGGTATCGCGGGGGTCGCAACCCTCCTCAAAACGGTTGTGTGATTTCGTGGTGTTGGTCTGTAGGCTCCTCATGCAGTCGCACGATTCACCATCTGCTGGCGGCGATGTGCGTCTCAGAGTGTTCCCAGCAAAAGCAGCTTTTGTCTTTGATTGTTTTCGCCGGCGCGTATTAACCTGAAAACAAGACCCGGCTGTTAATGCTGGTTTGAAATTCAAGATAGCTCCCCGGTCATACTCTACGCTTGCAGGCGCGGTTGCGATCAACAACAGGAGGCAAACGGTGTATCTCATGTCAACGACTGGCTTTCGGATCGCCAAAGTCGGAGGGGCTTCGCTTGTAATTGGATTGAGTAATCTCAAACCAGTCCAGTCAGGGTTCCGGTGCTGCTGGAAAATTGATCGCTCTCGATGCCCATCTTTTGAAGCATGCTGACGAAGACATTACACAGTGGTGTGTTGTTGTGTGGGTTGAATGCCAGATGCTGCCCATGGCGAAACCCACCACCCGCAAGGATAATTGGGAGGTTGGAATTATTGTGGATGTTGGCATCACCCATGTGGCAGCCATAGAGCACCATCGTGTTATCCAACAGGCTGCCATCCGTCTCCTCGACGGCCTTGAGATCGCCAAGAAACTCCCCGAACAATTCCATTTGCGCGGTTTCGATCTCTTTAAGCTGGTCCAACTTCACTTCATCTTTACCGTGATGCGAGAGGTTGTGGTAGCCGCCGATAGTGCGCCCGTCTGCAAGACTGACTCCCGGGGTGCCCACACCGCCCAGAAACAGCGTAATCACCCGAGTGGAATCTGTCTGAAAGGCGAGCCGCGACATATCGTTCATCATGCGCGCCATCTCAAAGAACCGCTTTTTGTCTGAAGGGTAATCTGGCAGGATCTCGTCCACCCTGGGCCTCGGCCGGGCTTCCCAGGCCTGCGCTTCGGTCAGTCGCCGCTCGAGGCTGCGAACCGCCGTTTGAAACTGGTCGATCCGCTCGCGGTCTGTAGCGTTGACACGTCTACTCAGATCTGAACTCTGCCCCATTACGACGTCCAGAATACTCCTCTTTCTTCGCAGTCGATCGAGCTGTTCCTCCATCGCTTTGCGATCACCCTGAAGAAACATCTTTTTGTAGAGATCTGCCGCGCTTTGAATGGTGGGGATCTCAACACCTGACTGGGTGTAGGACAGGCTTCTTGAATCATTAATCCCGAGTGAAAGCGATCGGAAACGCGTCTCATGTCCCAATTCACTTGCCATCACCTGGTCCAGCGAGATACTGTTGCGAAAACTCGCCCGCCCGGGATGTGGTGCCCCAGTCAAAAATGTTTTGTCAGCCCGATGCCCCCCATCAACCCCGAGATGTGAGAGCCCGCTGAACACGGTGAACTGCTCCCGATACGGCGCGAGTTTTTCGAGGTAAGGTGACGGTGCATAATTCTTACCCGAAGTTTCCGGGAAGAAGAGCCTGGGAATAAAACCGAGATCCTGATTAATGGCGATCATCCGCTTCGGAGAGGCCTTCAAAGAAGTGGCCCCGAATGATTCGAGCACGGGCAGACTTAGACCAACGCCAGCAGCACGCAGCAAGGTTCGACGGGATGTATTCATCAGCTTATTTACGCAGGAACAAGTTATTTACGCAGGAACAAGGGACTTTGAATAATTTCGTGAATGATGGTCCGAACGCCAAATGCCGACGCCCGACTCTTTTCGAGAATCGCTGAAACCTCATCGCGATCTGCGAAGCCAACGGGTGCTCCCGTCGCATACACCAAAAGCTGCTCGGTCAAATTGCGTGCAATCGTCTCCTCATCCTGCAACAGACGTTTTTTGAATTGGAATATGTCGTCGAAGGGTTCACCCTCGGGCGTCATCCCGGAGGGGTCGACTGCCTTCCCAACGTAGTGAACAAATTCATTACCACTACGACCCACTCCCTCGATCCGCTCTGATCCCTGAGTGAGCGAGCGGTAGTTCTCCCTCCAACGCCCCATGACGTCGAAGCTCTCCAACGCGAAACCCGGAGGATCGATCTTCTTATGACAGCTGGCACAGGATGCATCCGCACGATGCTTCTCAAGTAGCTCTCGGATCGTCGCCGCACCACGGATATCCGGTTCGACTGAAGGAATGGACGGTGGTGGCGGAGAAGGCGGATCGCCCAATAGGCGTTCCAATACGTAGACTCCGCGCAGAACAGGTGAGGTGACCGTTCCGTTCGCTGTCACTTTGAGCACCGAAGCCTGAGTAAGAATGCCACCGTAAGGGCTAGTCTTTGGAAGTGGCACGCGTCGGAAATCTGCGCCGAAAACATCGGGGATTCCGTAGTGCCTCGCGATGCGTTCGTCGGCAAAAGTGTAGTCCGCATCGATGATGTTACGCGCCGGCCGGTCGCCCGCAATGAGATCGGCGAAATAGAGACGCGACTCCTCGACCATCGAGTTTACGAGCCACCAATCTCCAGCGTATTCCGGATAGAGATCGCGGTCCGGGTCGGTGTCGTTGATCTCGTCGAGATTGAGCCAGGAATTGAGAAACTCCTTCACAAAACGCTTTGCTTCAGGCTTCTCGAGTATACGATCGACTTCGGCTCGAAGTGTTTTGGAATCGTGAAGCTTGCCTTGTCTAGCTAGATGGCGGAGACGGTCGTCCGGCATTGATTCACTGAGGAAAAATGAGATGCGCTCGGCTAGGGCAAAGTGATCCAGTTCGCCCGGTTGTCCACAATGGAAGAGGAACTCGGGCGATGCCAGAACTGCCGAATACGTTGCGATCATCGTTTCCGTGAACGTCTCCTCCTCCTTCAGTAACTGCTTCGCATATTCGTAGAATCGGTTGAACTCCGCTGTCGCAACCGGGCGACGATACGCCCGGTTCATAAACTCGGTCAACAGCTTGCCGGCATCCTTTAAAGGTTGTTCCGAAACGGCCACGACATGGCGGCCCAACTGTTGGAAGGGGAGATCGCCAAAAAGCGTGCGGTAGGACGCGGGTGGCCACTCCGCGATGACTGGTCCTTCGACTTCTAGCCAATGGAAGGCTACTCCGGGATAGCCGTCCGGTCCTTTTTGGATTGTATGCGGCATTGCCGGAACCATTGGGCTGGGCAGACGCATGCAATCGAGCTTGACCATGGCTCCTTTTTCCAGAAACGCCTCCAGCTCAAAAATCTCGGCCGTTTGCGGTGGCGCTTCGAATACTCCGATTGGAAGCATGCTTTGGGTATTAGGTTCGTCCAGAGTCGACGAATATACCTTGACCGGTTCACTCCGCTTTCCAGAAAACACGCGATCGTTTACAGGAGTGGGATATCGCCGGGACGCATCTAACACCAGGTCCGGATAGAAACGCGGCTTCTTCTCCCCCTCCCAATCGACGTAGTCCGTTTGCCGAAGTACAGACCGTGCTTTCAGGCGAAGCTTGTAGTCACCTCGGATCGGCGCTTTGAATCTATCGAATCCATAGTAGAACGGGGTGTAGGCGCCCCGAAAAATCGCGGTAGACGCATTGTCTGGTGGCCGAGGTTTTTCGATCTCATTTTCCAGATCATCCACGTGAATGAACTGAACGGCATCCGCGATAACCCATCCCCGAGCGTCCTTGTTGCTCAGCGATACCTCCGCCGCTGAGTCAAAGCTGAAACGTCCAAGGGGAAACCAGAGACCGCGAATAGTCGGCTTTTGGCTTTGGTCAATGGATAGGTGAGTCTCGCCCTCGGCGTGGTGAACCCGATAAGGAGCGGTCTTGGCCAAGCCTTCTCCTCCACCAAAGCTGACACGCACTTCATAGGTCCCAGGTTTCGGCAACGTGGCCTTCCATGTGATCGCGAAGGCGCCCGTGTTCTTGTTGTCGTCTGCGAGGTAATGCGTTCCCACGTGGTTGGAACGGCGGGTGGACTTGCGCCACGGGCCGTTGCGTTCCGCTTTCGTATCGTCAACTGTGATTCCCAATGTTGGGGACAGCTTCACCGGATCAAAGCCTCTCTGGCTGAAGGAATATTTGTCGTTAATGTCCAAACCCTCCAAGGCGAGGGAAAATCGAGCCCAGCCAGGGTTCCCTTTACCTGCCCACATTCTTCCCTGTTCACGAGCGTAATAGCGTCGCTTTGTGGAAGTTTGCCTGGTGGCGGGAAATTCGATAGCCCGGCGAAGCGCAAATTGGGCCGCATCGAGGTAGGCATCCACCTGCACATGAGAAACATCAAGGGCTTCACCCACTTTCGGGAAGCCATGAACCTCACCGTCTGGGGGTAGCTGATCCGCAATCTTGAGGTGAGGATCGTGCAGCAGATCGCGAAGGATGTTCTCGTATTCGAAACGATTCACACGCCGCGAGACCGCGCGACCGTGTTGCACGTAGCTCTTCTCCTGGAACCGGATGATTCGACTCGCCAGATCTTTCACCGCCGCGCTGCGTTCGGCTGACTCTAAATGGCTTGCCTCCTTTGGCGGCATTTCCCCGGAAGCAATTCGATCGTGAATCTTCACCCAGACACCAGTGAGGTGAGGATCCGTGAGATTCCAATCAAGCGACAGAAGATTCAATCCACCTTCAGCGTCCGCTCCATCGTGGCAATCCACGCAGTGGTTTTCGAAAACCTTGCTTAGCGCCTCTGGCAAGTTCGATCCCTGACTAACTGAAGCAAACAGAAACAAGAGACAGAGACTTGAAATCCAACGT
This sequence comes from Planctomycetota bacterium, assembly GCA_029977825.1. GTDB lineage: Bacteria > Planctomycetota > Planctomycetia > Pirellulales > Pirellulaceae > Rubripirellula. Next base: position 11,042 of record JAPOKD010000048.1, read on the forward strand.
GTTGCTGTCATGCAGGAATTCTTGTTATTAGGGGCAGGCTTCTGTTCGTCCGAATTCTATCATATCGAGATTCGGCTCGAAAAAAGTCTGGCCGGAACTGTTGCGAAAACTCCACATCCGGCAAATTGGTAGCGTGATGGATTGGGATGTGCAGCGGGTGGTGTGGGAATACTTCGGATTCGCGATCTGACATGATTGTGGGATGTATTGAAGGTCGAAGCCGAAAAACGCTGAATCGGGATCAAGCGGTGCGAACTTTCAATACGCTCAATTGCACTGAACTAGCACCAAGGATCAGAAGAGCACCAAGGATCAGAAGCAATTTGATCATGCCTCTCGATCGCCGCTTGACATCAATGCAAAGACTGAAACGACCACGCGTCTTGACGGATTGCTTTGCTCGTATCAACACGCCGCTGTACCCGTCCGATTTTCTTTTGCATTGACGACAACAATCCAAGACTAGCCGGCTGGGCTTCTTATGAATTGCGAGATTGTTTTAAAAATGCTTTTTGGCCACCGCCTTGTGAGGTTTGAATAGTCTCCACCGAAAATAAGGTCGTGGTTGTCGAAGCAAACTACGAATTTCTCAGCTCACGCGTTTTTTTGTCTTGCCGAGGACGTTCAACGCCCTCGCACCGAGCAAGGAAGAGGGGGGCGCTTGGGATCGAGCATCACCATAACGGTCTGTCAAAACGGAAATTGATGCACTTGATCTTCCCCGATCGGTAACGGATCTACACTTTCGACCGCCTGCAACTGGATGTCCCCGTGCACGTGCGGAAAAAGAACACCATTGGGAGAAGCTTCCCACCGCAAACTGTCACCCAGACGATCTTCATCCAGGGAAACCAAGACCAAATCATCCTGATTGGCAAAATATTTGGCAACCATTTCTTTGACTTGGTCACGTGCAGATAGGTGGATGAAGCCATCCTCCAGGTCGATCCCAACGCCTCGAAACATGCCATCGAGTTCCGCTTGCTGCCAGGCATCTGCGGAAAGCACTTTGTATAACGTGTTTGGAGGGGACTGATCTGCTGATGCTTGAATCGTTTCGTCCGTTGCGGCCCGATCTACCTGCTGATTTTCTCCACATCCAGATGAACAAAGCACAAGCAACATCAATGAAAACAGGGCAGTTGGATAGTACGTTGCTACTGGCATGGGCTGTTCCCGCTTTGTGTTCTTGTGAAATCGCCATGTTGCGTTTGCCGATGGGATCACGGGCTCCTTGGACCAGGTCTTTGACGCTCGGGTACGCGAGGTCAAAGACTTAGCTGTTAACAGTCATGCTCATCACTTGGCGGGTTTAGGATCAGGGAATTTCCAGGATCCGTCGAGCAATTCCTTTTTCGGTTGATACATCCGAACGATGTAATTCCATCCTGGAGTGATCGGTAGGTAATTTGAGTTGCTTGGGTCGCCCCCGAAATGGATTGTCACCGAACCATCTTGATTTTTTTCCGCAGTGACATTGTTAATAGAGTAAGCGTCCAGGCTGTTTTTTTCTAGAAACCCTTTGGAGTTGTAGACGGTAACAGAAACGAAACCGTTTACGGGTACCTTTTCTGCAACAGTAAGCGTATAGGGCGTGTTTCCATCGTTGTCTTCGGGCAAGACATTCATGTAGATCGCGGCCTCTTCGGGGTTGCCTCCCCAACCGTAAGCCGTGCCAAGAAGGTGGTTGATAGGATTCAGTTTGGATTTGTCCCCAAACATCCCAGCCGCATCTGTCTTCGTTGATGCCAGGATGTTGATTGCTTCGCGGACCTTCCCTAACGATGCCTCATCCCAGTCAGGTATTTCAAAGGATCCGACTTTCGCTTGTTCAATTGTGATTTTGTCCTGAAGCTCGTTGGCAGCTTTGATATCTTCCGGATCGTTTGCGTTCATGAACGTCCTGAAAAATACAATGACGTATCGCGTTCCAATATTTTTCCTCGTCAAAGTAAATGATCCAGGCCCATGCTCAACCGGTTGCATCGAATGATCCTGGTTGATGATCAGCATGGACTGAAAACGCCCTTTTGAATCGGGTTTTAAGATGGTCACCGGTGATGCATCCAAATCGAACACACCGACAGAATACAGCGTGTCCCGGTTCATCCTGATCACATCCTGTTTGTCAATCGGCGTTGGCTGTCGAATGTGAAGGAGTTTCCCGAAAGCGCCTTGATCCACATAGCGTTTCAGGGTCATATCTGTTTCGGCCCTGACAAAGTTGTCGACCGTCACGGTTTCCTGAGCCAAGGTCGGCTTGGATACCACCAAAGCGATTCCAATCATTGATAGAGCGAGCGATCGCATCCACTTCATTTCTGTGTTCCTTCTTGATGGCAAGATTGCAAACACGCGACTTGCCGCATGGTTTGTTTAGATGCTGTCGAACCGGAAATCAGGTTGCACGTTTTGTATTCTCACCGGTTTGAAATACTGAACTTGTAACTTATGCCTTTTACTGTACGTTGGACACCCGCCTCGGAAAGCCACGCGTCCAAAAAAGACCGTCGCTGATCAAGCGTACGTTGGACACTCCGGTCAAGGTTTCTCAAGAACAAGTCCAGGTTTCAAGAATCGGTCAGTTCGAATCCAACTCAGAGTACCGAAAGGCGAAATCGCTACACTTCTGCGGTCCAAAACGGGTGAGAGCTTGAGCGTGAAAGTGATAGAGTCGAACCTTAGGCTCGATCAGGAGTTGATGATCGAATGTGGCGACCAACCCAGAGAGTCTCGCTCAATCATCCGTCGACATAAGTCATTGCCACAAAGCACGTTATAACGCAGCTTAAAAGAACAGATCGTGACCACGGTTGAGAGTCAACTCGCGGTGCATGGTCAAGCGGTGACCTTGTGAAATACGCCCAAAGCAACCCTCCTCGAACTAGCCCTGTTTCGCAGGTTTAACGCAAGCTCTTTGTTTGACTGAGAGTTATGGCGAGAGTGTTGCTTCCGGTGTGTGGGTGAACGATTAGGATTCGAAATTAGACATGCGGACGAAACGACTTGTTGTTAATTGTCATTATTTGCCATATTAAGTAATCTAAGTGGGTGACTAACTATCAGGAAAAATCACATGCCCAACTCAATCAATCTGTCGCTCACCGATGAACTGCGAGCATTCGTCGATGCGAATTCTGGTGACGGCACACTCTACGCGACGCCCAGCGAGTTTGTGCGTGATCTACTTCGACAACAGAAAGTACGCCAGGAGGCTGCCGCGGCCCGCGATGCGATTCTCGAAGGCTATGAGGACGCTGCTGCAGGACGAACCGTCCCATTCAAAGGCGATTTACGAAGCCTGATGAAGAAGGTCAAGTAGGTGGCCAAAAAATCAACCCGGTCGATCGCTCTGCACATGACGCATAGGTCGCTGCGCGATCTTATTGCAATCGAAGCCTATTCCGTCGAACAGTTTGGTAGGCGAGTTGCCAATCAATATCTCGATAAACTTGAATCAGGAATCAATCGCCTCAAGGAAAGTCCTGATCTGCTACGCGAAGAGCCGCCATTTCACGCGTCGCTGAAATTCTATCGCATCGAGAAACATGTACTCGTGTGCGAGACCGGCGTCCGAGGAAAAATCATGGTCCTAACCCTTCTTCATGGTTCAATGGATATTCCCGCCCGCCTCGCTGAACTGGAGCCTACGCTGGCAATGGAAGTTGCCGTGCTTCTTAAGAAACTCAAGTGAAGTGGTAACACGCTTTGGGAAAGCAGGGTCCGCTCTATGTGTGTCGCGACTCATGGCGCTGGCCATTGAGTGTGACCCGCTGATCTCTGACGGCGTGATCAAGAACCAGTCCGAGCTTGCTCACTACGCTCAGGTCACCACGGCCCGCATGACGCACATGATGTGGCTGACCAACCTAGCCCCGGATATTCAAGAGGCGATTCTGTTCCTGCCGCGCGTCGAGTCAGGTCCGGACGCGGTTAAGGAGATCGATGTGCGGCGGATCGCTCGGGTGATGGATTGGGGCGTACAACGCGGGATGTGGCATGATTTGTTTGCCACTGCGACGAGCGCAGTACGCCGAAACTAACTCCACGGGTGGACTCGGATAAGGGGCAACGTCAATCGTCGCTTTCATTTCGATGGCAAACGAATCGCTGGGTTTGACTTCAGGATTTCGAGCGTATCTTTGTCAATGAATCCCAGGCCAGTAAGGATCAGACGCACACCTTCGAACTTTACCAATTCCTGAGCCGTCTCTTTATCAATGGACTCTAGGCTTTGGAGGTTCAAGTACTTACCTTTCCACTTTGCCAATTCCCGAGCTACTTCTTTATCTATGGATTTGAGGGCGTAGCCGAACCCCATCTCTCCTTCACGCCTTGCCAATTCCTTAGCCACTTCTCTGTCGATGGACTTCAGGGCTCCAAGCCCCAGACGACCTTTAACACTCGCCAATTCCCGGGCCACGTCTTTATCGATGGATTCTAGTCCGTCGAGGTCAAGAAGCTTACCTTCGAACTTTGCTAATTCCTGAGCAACATCCTTGTCGATGGACTTCAGGCCTTGAAGATCAATATGTCCTCGAAAGCTCACCATTTCCGAGGCCACAATTTTATCGATGAACTTAAGACCGTTGAGGGCCAGATACGTACCCTCGAATTTTGCCAATTCCCGGGCGACGTCTTGATTGATCGTGACCAGCCCTTCTAGCCTCAGCCATACATCCGCTGAAGGCTTATCCAGCAAATCTCCTTTAAAGCTCGCCAATCCTTGGGCAGCTCCTGTATCAATGGACTTCAGGCCTTGGAGGTACAGGATCTTGCCTTCAAACTTAGCCAATTCGCGGGCCACGTCTTTATCGATGGATTCTAGGCCGTTGAGGCCAAGAAACTCACCTTTGAACTTTGCCAATTCCTGAGTCGCTTTACTATCAAGGGACGTTAGGCCATCAAACTGCAGAGACTTTGCAGTTGAGTTCGCCAATTCCTGAGCCAAATACTTGTCGATGGACTTCAGCCCTCCAAGGGACAGCCTTCCTTTCATGTTCGCCAATTCCCGGGCAACATCTAAATCAATGAATTCCAAGCCACCTAGGCTCAAGTTGCCTTTGTGCTTCGCCAATTCCCGAGCAACGTTTTTGTCTTTCGCCGGATCGAAATAATCAAGGACCGTCAGTTTCGGAAGAAACAGCA
>JAPOKD010000523.1 GCA_029977825.1 Planctomycetota bacterium
ACTCGCGGTCTGTATTACTTTTGGTTCGTGGCGCTCGTGCCTGTGTTGCTGATACCTGACGGGCTGGGTATCGCCGAAGTGTTTGGGGAGGAAATTGCAAAAACCGACTTCCCTACTCCCTTTGAGATGGGCGATGGGTGGGAGACTGCGACTTACGAAAGTGGGATTCAGTATTATGCTGATCTTGCGGACGCAAGCGACCAAATCACCCTGCACACCATGGGTAAGACAGACAGCGGTTTTCCTCTCAGTGTCGTGCTGATCACGGACAGCAATCATGTCGACTTGGCTGCGGTGTCTCAAGATGAACGAACTGTATTGCTCATCAACAATGCGATTCATCCTGGAGAGTCTGATGGGGTTGACGCGTCAATGGCATTCGCCAGAGACCTGGTTGCTGATTCAAACATCTACGCCGAGCTGCTGCAGAACGTGATCGTTGCGATCATCCCGTTCTATAACATTGGCGGGGCATTGAATCGCAATACAGGAACCCGAGCCAATCAGAACGGCCCTCGTGAATATGGGTTTCGTGGCAATGGCAGGAATTACGATTTGAATCGTGATTTCATGAAGTGTGACACCCGGAATGCGAAGTCCTTTGCGGAAATCTTCCAGTTGCTCGATCCCGATTTTTTTGTTGATACGCACGTCAGTAATGGGGCGGACTATCAACATGTAATGACAACCTCTCAGAGCCAAAAAGACAAATTGGGTTTTGGACTCGGCAAATACATGCATGGCGAATTCGAGCCGATGTTGTTTCGGGCAATGCATGACGCTGGCTATCCGACGATCCCCTATGTGAATTCGGGGGGAATGCCTCCAGAGAATGGATTTTCACAATTTCTGGAAACACCGCGTTATTCCACCGGATACGCGGCGCTGTTTCAGACCATGGGTTACATGACGGAAACGCATATGTTGAAACCGTATCCCCAGCGTGTGGCTGCGACGCGTGTTTTTTTGGACTCTGCGCTGAAACTGCTGGCTGTCGAGGGAAAGAATATCCAAACCCTCCGGGAGCAGGATCAAGAGGAGTATCAGCAACAAACAGCTGTGCCAATTGCATGGGAAGTAGATCGCAATACGCCCGAGAGACTTGAGTTCCGTGGATACGAGGCGGAACGGATTAACAGTAGCGTGACCGTCGGAAAACGCTTGTTTTATGACAGAAGCAAGCCTTACGTGCGCAACATTCCCTTCTTCAATGCATACAGAGCCAGCGAAACGGTGACGCTGCCTGCTGCCTATTTGATCCCGCGCGAATGGCACACGGTGATCGAGTTGATGAAACTTAACTCAGTGACGCTGCGGGTGATCGAAAAACCGGCGACGGTTCAGGCAGAGACGTATCGCATCGGTCAGGTTGAATCACGGGCTGCACCTTACGAAGGTCACTATTTTCACGATAAAGTTGAATTGACTGCTGTCCAGGAGCCGGTTGAACTCCGTGTGGGTGACGTGGTGGTCCCGGTGAAGCAGGCTCGCGCGCGATACGTCGTGGAAGCCTTGGAACCCAAGGCCATGGATTCGCTGTTTCGCTGGAACTATTTTGATACTGTCCTGCAGCAAAAGGAATACTTTTCGCCGTACGTATTTGAAAAGACCGCCGAGAAACTTCTTTCAGAAGATCGGGCAGTTCGCGAGGAATTCGCAAAGCGAAAGCAGTCTGATCCTGAGTTCGCCGGTGACCGACGGGCACAGTTGGATTTCCTTTACAAGCGGTCTGGCAACTACGAAAAGGCTCACAGGAGATATCCAATAGCGCGTCTACGGCAAACGTTTGAGTGATGATCCCCGCCTATTGCTGCCTCCAAGGGGTCTCTGCGCGGTTGAGTGTTCCCGATTGGGGGCAAGGGTCGCGTGTCCGTGAACTTTGCCTCTGTGAGGTACTGCGTGTTCGTGTCAGTCTGCTTTCGGAAATCCAAAGCCTGACCAAGCAAAATATTGCGGGCTAAATGTTGAGATTCCACGTCTCGGTCCTTTTTCAGTCAGGCTCTTCCGGTTTTCCCAAGTGTGCAAAGCAAACACCCTGCCGACGGCTTTTATTGTTCTGTTGGGGATTCGAGCAATACCTTCGCATGGTACCGCATGCGGTCACGGTCCTGAGCTTGTAGAGTCTGTTGCAATTCCCGCCGTTGCCGTCGTTCAAGTTTGACGGGTACTCCGTCCGCGAATACCCCGAGGGGCGTACCCTCCATTGTCCATGGGTCGCTACGTTGGGTTGCGAGGGGAATGTCAGAGTTGCGATCGGCCTGGACGTTCCCCATGGGGCTGCGGGCCCAGGCATAGCGATAATGCACTGGCTTGGGGACCATGTCGCTCTTGAGCACCAGAAAATTCCGTTTCGTCAACTGGCGGTCCGTTCCCTTCTGCTGGATTGTTAGATGATTCGTATCGGCTGGATGGAACTTGCGATCTTCTCCGGCAATTGCAAAACCGGTGATCGGGCTGCCATCGTCAACACCGCCAACAGCTTCGTCGAATTCAAGCTGCAGCTGCCCATCTTCGACCAGCATGCCTTTCAACATAGGTGGTTTCCAGCGGATGCTTTGTGGCATTTTGTACTGGGTAGCAAGTGCCCATCGCGCGATCCGCTCGCCTGCCGGTATTTTCAATTGAGGGTGGTACCACCTGCGTCTCAGATCGTAGGTGCTGGCATACCCGATGTTCTGGTCGCCAGAACGGTAGAACTCAAGAAATGTCTGGTATTGAGCTTCGCGAATATGCGGGCCAGCATTCGCCATCATTTCACAGTAGTTGCTCAACGTCTGTGCTGGGCCCTCGGTGCATAGCGATATAATTCCAAATGGCATGTCTGGATCATTGAATGCCTGACGCCAAGACTGAATCATCCTGGGAAATACTTGTCGATACATCACGGCGCCTTCTGTACCACCGAAACAATTGTTGTATCCCTGATGGAAGATCGCACCCTTGACGTGCAGGCCCTTCAACGGATTGATCATGCTGGCGAAGCAGTTTCCGGGTCGATTTTGATCCATGGCCGGCCCGGGACGCAGGTCAGTTGGTGCCACTTGGTTCGCTGGAATTGGTTTTCCTTCTCTTTTAAGTTTCTGTATCTTGTTATTGAAAGCATTCACTCGTCGTTCAAGATCCTCTGCCGCGTTCCAGTCAGCAACTCTTTTGTTCCAGTCTTTTAACAGTGACTTCACTTCCGTGGTATCCAGCGACTCAAGCACATCGATAGGTGTCCACGTTTCCAATGTTGTTCCGCCACGTGAGGCATCGATCACACCTATGGGAATCTTGCTTGCCATGTGTAATCGCCGGGCAAAGACGTAACCAATCGCACTAAGTTCGCGAGCAATCTCGGGTGAACAGATATCCCAATCACCTTTTCGGTAATGTCGATTGAACCACCCGCTCCATTCATGCAGGCGAGAAAAGCCGCTTCTTGGCGTTGGTCCATTTGCAGCAGGGATCGTCAAAACTCGGATCTCGCTGTAATTGGCCGAAACAATTTCCAGTTGACCATTCTCGATACGGTCCAGCGGGAATTCCATATTGCTTTGTCCCCCTAGAATCCACACGTCCCCCATCAGCACATTTGTCAGATTAATGGTTTGATCTGGAGTGCTTATTTTGATGTTAATCGGTGTAGAGGATGCTGGACGCGATGGTAGGGTGACACGCCATCCACCGTCGGCGTCAGCAATACTGCTATTGCTAAAGCCATCCAACTCAACTTTTACGCGTGTTTCTGGGTCGGCCCGACCCCAGATATCAATGGGTTGCTCACGCTGCAGAACCATATTGGATTGGAAAAGGTTGTTTAGCCAAAGGCCCTCGCCATTTGCTGCAACATCCACAACGTCCTCGCGGGGCAGTTTTGTATCCTGCGCATGCACCATCACTGGCGACCGAAAGCAACCAAGCATCAGGACCAACAAAGATGCCAATCGGAAAATTGTTGGAATGGATCGTGAATGCAAATGTCTCGAATACACGTCGTTGTTTTGAAGCAGCATTTTGGGACACATTGGGGGGAGCTAAAGGTAGACAGAGCCTCAGCGGACGCGCGACTGACTGCTGGGTGCCTGCGGATAACGGTCGCAATGTAACGCCTCTGTGTTTTTCTTGCCTTCGTGGAGTTACGTGTGTGAAGCGATACGTAGATTTCGCTTTTCATTAGAACGGAATTCATTGGATTTTGCTTGAGGGTTGCTCGCAACCCCGATAGCGTGGATCCGACCAGCAGATGTCGAGGTGAATGTCGCCGGATACGCTTAACAAAGTAGCGGAAAGGTAATGGTTGCAGCTATATTCTCTGGAGGGGCTCTGGTGATTGTCTGGCAACCCTTAACTGTCTGTGTTTCCATCCAAGTACCCTATGCCACTCTGAACCTAGGTGTTTGACACCCGAGGCAACTGCCATTGGATTACCAATACGTTTTTTTGATAATGGCTTGTCTCAGGGTCATCGTCGTCGACTGTTCGCCGCGCTCATCGCATTGGTGCGATATCCACACTCTTAAGAGCTATTCATTATGTTTGTCATGCTGTGTCGTACTGGGCTTGTTGCTGGTATCTCGGTCGCAGGTCTGCTTGCTGGTTCTTTATCGGCCTTAGCAAATGCTTGGGCACAGAGTGGCGAGCCGGTCCGCTATGCGTTACCCGAAAATGGCAATGAGATCATTTTTGTTTTTGACTTGAAAAA
>JAPOKD010001024.1 GCA_029977825.1 Planctomycetota bacterium
TGTCGGGTGACACACAGTGTCGACGAACTTGATGTCCGCCTCGTGATTCTGCCTCTTGATTTCTTCGCGAATCTGCTCCAACAGATGTGACGGCATCGTAGTCTGACATACGATTCCCAGAAATTGGCTATCGTACTTTTTCACCGCCCTGATATCGGAAACAACATCGTAACTTTCCAAATCCTCAACAATACCTTGCACTTCAACATGGCCCGGTTTTCCAAGCAGCAAAACATGCCGTCCCTCAGCTGCCAACTGCATGGCAGCATCATGAGCCCGTCGTACAAGTGGGCATGTTGTATCAATTACTTGCTTTCCAAGTGAATTCAATCGTTGCCGTTCCCTGTCACTCACACCGTGCGCTGTAATCAGAACCACTGGTGTCTCAGTGACTGCATCTCGCCCCGCTTCGGATGACTGCACAAAACCGGCAACACCCAACTGATGTATGACTCTTGGATTGTGTACCAGTTCTCCGTGAATTGTCACCTGAGTTGGGTCCGATACCTGATCAGTAATTTTCAGAGCGTCACGAACCCCAAAGCACATTCCCATCTCTTCAGCACGTATAATTTTCATGACGTCTTTCCTGTTGATAGCTCTGAAGTAATGAACAGACGTTCCAGAAGAACAACTTCTCAGGGTCGTTTGCCGAGCGCCCCGACTTCCAGTCGTCGATCAGTGGTCTCACGCGGGAGACCAGCCCCCTGACAATTTTGATCGAGTGGATCCCGCCTTTCTCACGGCTGGCTGACCATCAGCCACCACACGTTCGAGGACACTGATGTACTCAGTGAATCGCTGTCGTCCTTCTTCGGTCAATCGATACATTGTTTGCAGCCGATTTCCCTTTCCACCTTTCCAGGTTTCAACCAACTCTGCCTCCGTTAACACTCCTAAGTGGCGACTCAAATTGCCATCAGTCAAGGAACAGAGTTCCTTGAGATCATTGAATAGGAGCCCATCGGCATGAGCAGCAAGTGAGGCGAGAATGCCCAAACGGGCTTTCTCGTGCATCACCCGATCCAATCCCTGATATGAGAAGCGTCCAGGAGATTCTGGTGCTGTATTCAACTGCTTCGATCTCGACTTACGAGCCATGTCTTCGCTCCAACTTCCAATACAAGATGGCAGCACAAAGTAACTGACCACCACCAAAACAAAGTGCCATTTTCCAAGGAGCCAGAAACTGATTCCCTGGTCCTTCATAAAGACAAACGCAACCACACATGACGTAATAAAGTCCCACCCAGGACACCAACGAGGGCAGCAGTCGTGAGGATGCAAAAACCCCCAAGCCAAAAACCAGAGACCACAACCCAGGTAACATCCACGCCACCTGTGGAGCTGTCCGATAAATGCAAATCGTCAGCAAAGCTCCGACCACCACGCAAGGCAGAAATTGCTCGATCGCCAACCGAGTCATATCACGCGCGAGCGCTGAATCTGACTTGTGGGCCCGCATTGCCATTTCCACTCCTGCAATCACTGCACTTAAAGCAGCAACGCCAA